>CAJOPE010000069.1 GCA_905236815.1 uncultured Prevotella sp.
AAAAACTTTTGGACATTCCTTCTCTTTCCTCTTGATTTTTAAGACTTTAAGGGCAAGCTATTTGCAAGTGGGAAACTTTAGTAATATGATATTTAATAGACGAATGAGAATTGTAAAAGTTTAATGGTAATAGAAAATATTATCGGATATTTTGTTTTTTGTCGATAAATGACTAACTTTGTACTAATAAAATGTGATTGATAATATAATGCGATATGGAAAAGTTTTCAGAATTAGATGATTCAAACGAAAAATTTGTAATAATTAAGCGTTCAACTTTTCTAATAGAATCTTCGTTGCTTGCACTTATTTTTGGAATAGGACTACTCCTACATGGGATACCTTTTGCAATTCTTCCTTTAGTTCTAGGGATAGGCTTGCTATGGGTATATATAAACGGCTCGTCGACCATAAGTTTTAATTCGGATGGTATCGAGGTTGATGAAGAAAAGGGGTTTGATCATAATAAAATAAAGTTTTCGTGGAGCGAAATTAATAGGATATACATTGATTATAAAGTATTTGATATTATTTTTGATCAGGGTTTCGGTCGATATAAAAAGGTACTTTACTTTTTTATTCAGAAAAATGATAATGAAATGATTGAAATTCAATTTGATAGCTTTTTCTTTGATATCGCTGGCATGGGAAATAGGATCAATCAGCTTAGCGGGAAACCACTTTTTGATATAGAAAAATCAAAAAGTGGTTATTTTAAGTACATCTTAAGTCATGGATTAATATTTCTGTTCCTCCTTTCTGTGCTTTCTTTTCTTTTCTGAAGGCTAGTTTTCACTTATTGCTCGTTCATCTGCTGGATACTTTCTGCCCCCTCGAAAGTGGAGTGTATATTAGTTGTATCTCGATAAGGGCTAAAATCATTACTGTCAATCAATTCGCTTGTTACAAACAGATAGAAGAACATAATTAATAAACCACCTATGTATATGTAAGATCTTTTTGCTGTAATATTGGTTTTTCTGGTGAGTGCATAACCCAGAAGATGGAAGGCAATATAACAAGTTGTGAAGGGATGACAGGATAAATCTTGCAAATCCTGCAAAACGAGGTCGTCGAATCTTCCTATGAATGTTGTGTAGCAATAAAAGAAAAGCCAGAGCAATACGATACCAAACATTACTTTCTGCATTACTGATTTGCTGAAATATGTGAACAATGGTGAAGATATTTCTACTATTTGGCCCCATACAACTCCCCAAATCCACGAACTTAACAGCATCAGTATAACAAGCACAATACTGAGGTGACTCTCGAGCATAAAATTGCTTTGGCTAAAAGTGAAGAATCCAAACAGTGTGAATAGCTGGGTAGCAAAAGAAATCCAGAAGATTTTCTTGCCTGTATTGCTCCAGTTGGCTAGTATCCAATGATATCGGATTTCTTCTGCATTCAAGGCTACCACAGCTTCTTCGTCTGGTTCCTGATAAGGTTCCTTCTTAAAAAGTAGGTGGAGAAAATAAAAGTAGGTGAATATTAATAATATGTTCACTAGTAAATATATTTTCATTACAAACGTGACCATGAATGCAGTAGAGAAATGGGCATAGTTGCTTAGTAAAACCAGATAGAAAGTGAGTGATGAGGCTAATTTGAAGAAACCTATATATTTTTTCTTATCACCTATGCATTGATAAAGACCAATAGCCTGAATTATAAAAGCAATAAATTGGGCTGCTGCTAGTAATTTAGGGAAAGTTTCATACAATACATCAAGTTGGTGTCTTGCCATTACAAAGTATAGTATTTCGCAGATGGCAATTATCATGATGGTGGCAGACGATCCTTTTACCAGGTTATTTTTACTCCCTAACTTATAGTAAAACAAATACGAAATAAGGAAGTACACAAGTATTTGGATAAATGTAGCAGTACCGGAAAATGAGCTCAGTATACTTGATAAATGAGATTGTTGTGTGATGTTGAAATAGGTCTCAAAACTACTGGTGAGAGTGAACAAAAAACCTAAAATAATTGCTGCTTTCAAGGCAACATACCATCCGGAAGGGATTGTTATGGAAGTTATTTTTTCTTTCATGGCTTTGTTGGTTATTTTAATAGAGACTGTTGTAAATAGTTTAGTAACTTTTACAACAGTCTTATTATGGTTATTTCACGAAAACTTTCTTGCCGTTTATAATGACAATACCCTTTGCATTGCCAGAAACACGCTGTCCGTTGAGGTTATAAACAGGAGCCTGCTTGCGGTTGTTTGTAGGAGCTGCAATATCCTCGATATCGGCAGTAACTACCAATAACTTCTTCCATCCGGCTGCTGCCTTGTATTTTGCAAGAGAAGCATTAGGAACCTGTAATTTGCACTTGCCAAGAGTAGGGAGAGTGTCGAAAGTTTCTGCCTTCATTGTTGCAGGTGTAGCTGCGGTTGCATAAATAGTAGTGAGTGCATTGCATCTATTGAACATGCTGCTGACAGATGCCTTAGATGTTGCGAAATTTCCGAGCTTCAGAGTTTTAAGTGCAGAGTCGAAATTGAACATATTTTCCATATTGGTTACCAGGCTGGTGTTGAAACTGCTAAGGTCAAGACTGGTTAATGCAGAGCATGATTGGAACATAGCTTTCATATCCGTAACTTTGCTAGTATTGAACTTGCTCACGTTGATAGAGGTGAGTGCCTTGCATTCGCTGAACATAAAAGCCATATCGGTAACATTGCTAGTATTCAGGTTGCTTAAATCCAATGTCTTGAGCGATGAGCAGCTAGAGAACATAGCGTACATATTGGTTACACTCTGAGTGTCGAAACCGGTGAAATCAATGCTTGTAAGGTTTCTACATTTACCGAACAATCCATTGCACGTTGTGGCTGAAACCTTGTTTTTGAATACTACTTTCTTGATATCATTTGTATTATTGAACCAAGGTGACATAGAATTCCAATTACCTAGTTTTCCTGTTGTTCCACTCTGAGGCTGAATAGTTAGGAGACCATTCTTGTCGATAGTCCATTTGCAGGTGCCAGAAGTTCCTTCAGCAATATTGGTATTTGTGGCAATGGCGGTAACAATCAAGTTCTTCCAGCCGTCTGCAGCCTTGTATTTTGCAACAGAGGCAGCTGGAACAAAGAGCTTGCATTTGCTGAGTGTACTTAAACTTTTAAAGGTTGCAGGTGCCAAACTTGATGGAGTTACAGCAGAGGAAGTAATCGAGGTGATCTTGTCACTTCCGTTGAACATGTACATAGTTTCCGCCTTTTGGGTATTAAAGTTCGTGAGGTCGAGAGTGGTCAGTTCTTCACAATATTCGAACATTTGCTCCATGGTCCTAACATTACTCGTATTAAATGAGCTAAGATTCAGAGTTTTGATCGCGTGGCAGGAATAAAACATTTGGTACATGTCTACTACTTTGCTAGTCTTCCAGGAACTTAAATTGAGGCTTGGTAGGACAAGGCATTTATAGAACATACGGAACATGTCTTTTACATTGCTTGTGTTTAACTTGCTTACATCCAAGTCTTTAAGATTTCTGCAATCCTTAAACATGTTGGCCATACTCTCAACATTTTTCGTGTCTAAGCCTGTTAGGTCTATGCTCGTTACATTTGAAGATCCCGTAAACATATTCTTGCATGTTTTTGCAATGACCTTGTTCTTGATAATTACTTTGGTAATATCCCAGCTGTTTGAGGACCAAGGACTACCAAAATCCCAATTCCCCAGCGTCCCTTCTGTTCCCTTTTGTGGTTCCACAGTAAGTACGCCGTTGTCGTTAATTGTCCATTTACAGGTACCTGATGTACCACTAGCTATATTAGCATAGCTCTCCATAGAACTGAGCATCATCAGTCCTAAAATCATAATAAATAATGTTTTTTTCATAACTACATGTTAATCTATTCGTTTTATATAATAATATCCTATGTGGTCTTTTTTTGTAAATATGTCGCAAAGGTAACAATAAATCCCCGTTGCACCAAAAGAAGGGCGCAATAACACGGATTCGTCGATAAAATTTAACGAAGTTTTAACTTTGTAGCTTATGCGAGTTATTGCGTTGGTGAATCAATAATCTCAATAATTTCAGCAAAAAAGTGGACGTCAACTAACGTTGCCCCTTATTTCGTGAAGACGCCACTATAGGTTAGAAATTTAGTAATAACACTCTTTTAGCCCTCCCCAGTCGATCACTACGCGTTGCAGCATCTGTCCTGGATCGACACAATGGAATTGCAGGGTATGACTGGTTTTATTCTTATCTATTTGAAAGGTGAGACGCTTGATGGCGGAATTTCGCATCACCTGGCTCTTCCAAACTACGTCATACTCTCGGAAGGTGTTGTTGAAGACAACTTTTTCTCCTTCATCCAGAGAAATACCAATGCGGTTGTCCAAGCCTTTATAGAGCGGCCAGAATGGTACACTGTAAATAATTATCGTAATGCTATCTGATTCAATCTTTGGCAGCTGATAGCTGATGGTGGTGGCTGAACTTGGTGCTTGTGCTGATGGTGCACCCAACTGAACTACCTGGTTGCTGTATCCTAATCCATTGAGTAATTGTATCTTGCAATTGTCGGCTTCCTGCTTCTTTGAGAAATCTCCCAAATTGACTACATAACAATCTTGATAGACAGGTTTCCTTGGGGTTAGATCGACAGCTTTTTCTGTAATCCCTTCACAGAGTGTTACGGCAGGTCTCTTGAAATACAACGTAGTAGGGGTGAATCCCTCTGGCAAATTGAGGTAATGATCCCACTTGCCTCCTTGAATTGAACTATATTGCTGGATAAGTGATTGAATGCTGTCGTAGGCTTCCTGCATTTGACGAGCTGCCCAGTTAGTTTCGCCATAATTGGCTAGTTTTAGCTGCTCGTGGTTGAGTTGCGCCATCAGGAATTTACGGTTCATCTGATAGGATCCCTTTACCGGAAATCCAATCTGCTCGAAGAAAGCATCCTGCTTTTCGGCGGGTAATTCATTTTGAAGACGATCTACAATGTCGGATATTTTCTGATACTCAGCAAGTCTGCTCTGTGCCTCACTGTAGTTGCGGAAAGAGAATTCTGTATCCTTTATTCCCGTATGGGCAAGGTCGTCCCATTCGCGTTCCCATCCCATATATTCCGGCTTACGGCTCCAGGCTAATGTATAATAGCTGTCGAGCAGTTGCTGATAATCCTTTTCCGACCTGAGTCCATAGGTCTGGGCGAGATACCTGCTTTGGAACCTATAGGCGCGATCGTAGGTATAGTTCTTCATATCCCAAGCCATATCCATAAAGCTCAGGATACCCAGATCCATTGGTTTGATGTCGCCCACATTCAACAGCCAGTAGCGGTCGGCACCTGTATCATAAGCTTTCTTCAGTTCCTCATACATTAAAACCGGTGGAGTAGTGTTCACCCATAGATAATCGTGAGGAGCCCCTAAATAAGAAAGGTGGTAGTAAACGCCCGAACCTCCCTTTCGCTTTTGTTCTTCGGGATTGCTCACACGCTTCATATAGCCATAATTATCATCTACCCATACCAGGGTGATATCGTCGGGAACTTTCAGGCCTGCCTCATAAACCGCCATGGTTTCTTTGTAAGGAACGAATATCTGTGGAATCTCTGTTGCTTTCTTTCCGATATGCTCGCTCAGCATTTTGCGTTGATTTTCAATTACTTTCTGAAGCAAGGTTACTCGCTCATCGAGCGGTAGATTGCCACGAAGTCCTTCATCGTGCAGGCCACGCATAGCGGTGGTATAGATGTTATCATATTGCGAGGCCTCTTTTAATCGGTTGTTCCACTTCTCGTCAATGCGAGCCTGATTGGTTTTATAGTTCCACTCACCATCCTTCTGGATATCCCATTCGCTCTTAGCCGCATTGTTCAGCAAGAGTGGTTCGCAATGCGAGGTGGTGATGAGAATGCCGAAAGAGTCGGCAACTACTTTGTTTTCGGGTTGTGAATAAAAGGCTGAGGAACAAGCGTGCATGGCAGGGCCAAGCATGTTTGCACGAAGGCGCAAGAGCAGTTCGCAAACCTTGCTGTAGGTGCGTGGACCGATATTCCCTAGTTTTTTATCGAGTGTGCGTGCTGCCCAGGGAGTGATGCCCCAGTCTTCATCGTTGATGAAGATGCCACGATATTTCACAGCTGGCGATGCAGAAGTTAGTTCTCCCGAAAGGTATAGATTGTCGTTATGGACAACAGGGAGGTCGCTCCACCAATAATAAGGAGAAACACCGATTTTCTGCGACAGTTCCATCAAACCATAGGCAGTGCCTCGCTTGTCGGAACCTATCACGGCAATTATCGGGTTACCCTTATATATAATAGGTAAAATTTTATAACGTTCCCAAGTACCCTTGAGATCTTTTGCATTGATTTTGCATGTTTTCAGTAGCTGGGCTATCAACCTGCTTTTCCCGAAGGTGCCAGCAACCACCATTGGCTGTTGGGCATCTCCAAGTTGATTGATAATAGAAGTTTTGCAGTTAGTTACCTTGTGAATGTCTTCAGCGAATAAATTTACTGCTTTCCCCACGCATAGGGCTTCCTTTTCGTCATAGGCTACTATAGTCGTTTTTCCCTGAAGTGCTATCGCTACCGCATCTGGACTTGGGCTAGCACTTATGCCTATCTTTGCCTCGGATGCTGCACAGAAATGCAGTCCGAGCAGGGCAAGTATCAATAGTTTTTTCATTGAATAATGATTTGTGTTTTACTTGCCAGCAAAGGTAGTACGGATATTCCTTATATTTTTCTCAAATAGTTTCTAAAAGTTTCGGAATTGTTTCATTTTGCTTGTTATTTCGGTGTTAGACCTGTTTAGATGGTACCATCGGAACATTCGATAACAAGTTCCTTGCTGCAGCTTTGGTTCCAGTTTCCAGTTTTCGAGATGCTCTTCCATTGCTGCTTGGTGCCTTTAAAATGAATAGTTTTGAGCGAGGTGCACTGGCCGAAAGCTTCAGCATTAATTTCTTTCAATTTTGCTGGTAGAGTAGCTTCCTTTAAGTTGAAGCAGTATCTGAAACAGCAGTAGGGCAGAGAGGTGACGTTTTCAGGAATCTCTATTTTCTGAAGTCGGTAACAAGACTCGAAGGCAAATTTACCGATATAGTTGAGTGAGGCTGGCATCTTTATGCTGGTGATGTTTGGACAATAACCGAATGATGCATAGCCTATACTTTCCACGCTATCGGCAATATTTACCGAAGTAAGAGCCTCGTTATAACTGTATGCATGCTGCTCAATTTTCTTTACTCTAGCTGGTACGGTAACAACCTGGATATTGCATTGTGTGAAGACACCGTCTCGAAGATACTGCAGGTTTTTAGGCAAATTGCATTGTCTGAGGTTCCTGCAGCTATAAAATGCAAAAGAGTCGATCTTTGTGATAGTGTTTGGAAGATAGATACTACTCAGATTTACACAATTATTCAAGGCAGAGCGACAAATGGTTGTAACTTCATAGTCTTTTTCCTTAAAACGTATCTTGCTGAACAGACTACGTTTTGCATTCTCCTCAATCTCTTTTTTTACATAGCTGCTCACTTCGAAATGGTCTTTCTTGAAAACATAAATGATGCCTTCGGCTTTTACGTGAGTTGCATCAATTTGCTCGATTTCAGTCGCAATTCGGTCATTGTTGTCATCATCGCTGGTACATGCTGAAAAGAGTAGGCAAGTCAGTGCGATAAGCCATATTCCAATATATTTGTAACTTTTCATAATTCTCATTTTTAGATAGTTCCGTCTTTGCAGACAATTTTAAAGTTAGTTTTGCAGCTACCTTTCCAGTTGGTAGCTTTTGGTAATTTGTTCCATTGTGTCTTTGTGCCTGCATAGTGAATTGTTTGCAGCTGCCCACAATCGTTGATGAGATAGGCATTCAGGGCTTTAGTGCTTGCAGGAAGATAGAGATCTTTCAAATACAGGCACCAATGGAAAGCTGAAGAATTGATGTTGGATATACCTTCGGGAACTCGGAGAGTGGTAACATAGTTTCCCATGAACGCATTCGACCGGATGGTAGTTACTTTATACACTTTTCCCTTGAACTTGATTTCCGAGCAGATGGGTTGATCAAGATATCTTATGCAAATGGATGCATCGTGAGTAACTACCTCGAAATGGTCATTGGTCAACTCATACACAATGCCACCTACCTGTGCATGGTTCTCATTAATTTCGTACACTTTTGTTAAGTCATACGTGTTGATTTCAGTCTCGTCTTCTTCGTCTTTACTGCAAGATGTAACCAAACAACATAGCAATCCCATAAATAGGACTGACAATAATTTTCTTTTCATTTACTAAATTCTATTCTGTTAAAAGTCAAAACAATCGCATCTATTTTTGCGATGTTGTATATTCGCAATGCAAAGTTACAAAAATATGTTGGATTACGAAAATCTTTCGGTAATTAGTGATTGGTCTATCTAAAAGGTGGAGATAATTTTCAGTCAAAGGCTCCACTAATAAATGCAGAAGACATCTCTTCCGATGTATTTCTTCTTTGGGAATAGTATATAAAATGTTGCATAATTCGTGTTTATTTGTTGCATTTTTGCAAAAACTACTTGAATGAATTGTTTACAAAGGAATATGAAACAATTACAAGCCCCATTTTATCGTAAAAATACTATCTTTGCGATGTTAATTATTCATGCTAACGTTTTAGGTTAAAACTGTACCAACATACATTACTTTCACAATGACTGACTAATTTATTATCAACTTTTAAACCCCCAATTAGAGTATAATTAGATTTTAGATCGTAGTTTTTTATAAACTACGTTGGTTTGGTTTATTTTCAGTAGGATATTAGAATCCTCCAGCCATCTAAAGTGATAGATACGCTGGAGGATAAATTATGTTTAAGTGTTTCGTAAAACCGAATTTTACTTATTCAGTATTTTTCGGGTAGTTCCATCCTCAAGTTTAACGATTGTGATTCCCTTGGTGTTTCCATTCACCTTCAGGCCAGCAATGTTGTAGGTGGATTGCTGAAGACTTGAAGAATTTGGCTTATGGATAGATGTTGTTTCATCATCTTCGCCTAGGTCAATTTCTTCAATCTGCATGAATTTTTTCCAACCTTCAGCTTGTTGGTAAGCCTCTTTGGTTCCTATTGGAACATAGAGGATACTAGATTTATATTTGTCTTCAGGAATTACGATATAGAACTTCTCAGGGTGATGGCTGTATGAAACAATGGTTTCTATATTATAACAGTTAAATGCGCTTGCTGCTACTTTCCTTAGACTTGATGGAAGAGTTACTTTTCTTGTTGTTATTGAAGAAAAGGCGTTATCTTTGATGGTATTAACTCCTTTAGGTAATTCAAGTCTGTCTATACTTGTAAGCATAAAAGCATTATTGCCAATATACTTCAGACCTTCAGAGAATCTGACATTATATAAGTTTTTGCAGTTATAGAACGCATTATTCCCAATAGTGTCAATATTTGCTGGGATTTGGATTTCGGATATATTTATAGAATTGAATGCATCATTTCCTATTTTCTTAACAGAGCCAGGAATAGTTGTATTTACACTACCTAGGATAAGTGAGTTTCTAGCTTTGTCGATAATCGCATTACAATTATCTCTGCTGTCATAATATTTATTATTTGCATCTACTTTTATAGACCTTATGTTTTTGCACGAATAAAATGCCTGAGGTTTTATTAAAGATACCGATGCAGGAATATTGATATGAAGTAGACTGTCAACTCCATAGAAAGCAGAAGTTCTAATAGTGGCAATGTTATCAGGAATAATAGTAGTCGCATCTCCCAGAATAAGTGTGCTTGACTTGGTTTCTATGATTGCATTACAATTATTTCTGCTGTCGAAAACCTTGTTGTTCTTGTCAACAATGATTTTCTTCATTTTGTCATTTAAACTAAATGCTATATTTCCAATCTTTTCAACAGTGCTAGGAATATATAGATTTTCAATTGGGTTTCCAATGAATGCTTGTTGTCCGATACTAGTTAGCCCTTCAGGTAAAGACAAAGATGATATTCCTGAAAATGAAAAGGCAAAATCACTAATATGTTTTACATTTTTGGGTATGTTAATGCTCTTCAATTTTGTACAGTATGATGCTGTAATATTAGAAATTGTATCTAAATCTTCAGGAAGAATTAGATTTTCCAGTTTATAGCATTGTGAAAATGCTCCACAATCAATTTTCTTAACAGTATTGGGTATAGTTATTGATTTCGCATTTGACATGAGAAAACTATACTCCTCAATTCTGTTTACTGTATAGTTGTTTCCACTAACTTCGATAGATGAAGGTATTTCTATTATATCTTTTCCGGCAAAACGATCTGATTCTACAATACTTGCAGTTAAATCCTTATCATTAAGTCGGTAACAAAACTCCTCAATTTCTACTAGGTGAGGGTTTGCCCTTGTTGTATCGGCAGGATTGATATTTGATGTATCAACTTTTTCAGGTTCGTCAGTTTCTATTATTTTTCCACATTTTTTCCATCCTTCAGCTTTCTCATAGGCTGCTTTAGTGCCTCTTGGTACATAGAGTGTAACCTTTGAATAAACATCTTCGTCTAAAGTAATAGGCGTAGCTGTTGGGTCAGTAATAAAAGAAGTAATCTTTTTAAGTTTGCATAAAAGGTATTTATAAACCGCTAATACACAGCGAATTACTATCTAAACGGTAGAAAAGTCTTGATGGCGATTCTGTGTGCCATCAAAAAGATGAAGATTTAACGTTTTTAACTTGATTTATAGCCAAAATCGTTTCTTTACAGATAATAACTAGGAGTTTGTGCCAACTGATTGCAATTCAAAAGTTCATGCTGGGTGTATTTCAAGTCACCGACAAAGTCTCCGACATTATCTCCGACATTTCAACACCGAATGATGTATCAATGTGGAAGAAAATGCTTGAAGATATCCGATAAGAAAACAAAATGCATCAATTTTCTTGTGTCAATATGGGTTTGATAAGCAAATTTGAATAAGTATCGGGATTTTAGTGTATCTTTGCAGTATCAAATTGAAACTTATATGGACATAGAAGATATCAAACGTATCATTGCAGGTGATGAGACTCGCACGTTGGAACTGAAGAAGACAACAGGCGAGTTAAAGGATGGCATGCACTCAGCTTGTGCTTTCCTGAATACTGATGGCGGTTGGCTCGTTTTTGGTATTGCTCCAACATCATTGAAGGTTCTTGGTCAAGTCGTTACAGATAAGACTCGTCAGGAGATTGCCAATGCACTAACCGGCTTTTCTCCTTCTATTGATGTCAAGGTTGAGTATATCGATGTACCTGATGCCAAGAATGGCGAACAGGTCATTGCCATGTATTTCAATGGTTGGGTAAGAGGTAAGCATCCTTACGCCTATCATGGTTGTCCATACTATAAGCCTGAGAGTATCACGAAGCAGATGCCTCAGGATATGTATGATGAGCGCATCAAAGAAAGCGATCCACATAAGTTTGCTTGGGAAAACAAGATTGCTGACGGCTGGACTATTGCAGATCTTGATGAAAAGCGCATTCGCGAAGCAGTAAACCTTGGTGTTGAAAGTGGTCGTCTTCCATCCACGGCAATAGGTGCACCGGTAGAAGAAATCTTGGCTAAGTTTGATTTGATGGTGGGCAATCAGTTGAAGAATGCTGCAGTGATGCTTTTTGCCAAGAGTGCAAACGGCTATCCACAACTGCTGGTTCGCATGGCTAGATTCCGTGGTACTGACAAGAATGAGTTTCGTGATAACCAGAGAGCCAAAGGCAACTTCTTTGATTTGCTTGATGCTGGTATGGCTTTTTGCTTCAAGCATCTTGACCTAAGTGGAAAGATTGTCGGTTTGCGACGTGAAGAACATCTTGAGATACCAGCAAAGGCATTGAGAGAAGCTTTGGTCAACGCTTATTGTCATCGTTCGTACGATCAGCCTGGCGAAAGTGTGAGTATCGGTATCTACGATGACAGAGTGGAAATTGCCAATCCTGGTCAGTTCCCAAACGATATTACCATTGATTCAATTAAATTGCCACATCATTCCCATCCATACAATCCTACGATTGCTGACGTACTCTATCTCTCAACCTATCTCGAGAGTTGGGGCTCTGGTGCCAAGAGAATCATGGACGAATGCAAGGGACAGAATATCAAGGAGCCGGATTGGTGTCAGGAAGGTCATAATGTAGTGATTAAATTTGCCAGAGAGAAAATAATGTCGGGCGAACAACCGACATCAAACCGACATGATACCGACATGATACCGACATCAAATCAACAGCAGAAAGAAGTATTAACTGCGTTGTTGACTGGTGAAAAGCACATTCAAGAGTTGATGGATGTGTGTGGCTATAAGGATAGAGATAGCTTCCGTAAGTCAGTTCTCAATGTTATGATCGAAAAAGAGTGGGTAGCAATGACTCTACCAGACAAGCCAAAGAGTAAGTCTCAAAGATATGTCATAACAGAAAAAGGCAAAAAAGAAATTTAAACAAATATATTTTAAGGTCGTTTGGCTTATCCAGACGGCCTTTTTTCAAGAAAATCGCAATCAAAAATAAAAAAGTTATCGTTTTGCTTAGTTTTCTAAGCGCATGAATCGTCCTTGTTATTGTATGACTTAAAAAATGGTCGTAGTATAAATATGACAAAAGAAGAATTTGAACATATATATCGTCAGTATTATCCTCAGATGTATCGTCTAGCCAGGACGTTACTCTATGATGCTGACGAATGCAAGGATATAGTGAGTGATATATTTGCTCGGTTGCTTCGAGGTGGTATCATGCCAGATACTGATAAGATAGAAGGATATCTGATGATGAGTGTGCGTAATCGCTGTCGTGACATCCTCAAGCACAAGTCTATACGTGAACGGGTTGAGCATCTTTTCTCTCAAGAGCTGGCACAAAGCAATATTATTGCTATGAATGATGATGATCGTCTGGAAAGATTGATGCAATTCATCGAAGTAGAGTTGCCACCTCTTAGTCAGCAGATCTTCCGACTGAAATTTCTCAAAGAGATGAGCTACGAAGAAGTTGCAAAGGCTACAGGCGTTAGCAAAGTAACGGTGTATAACCATCTATCACAGTCACTTCAACGCATCAAAGATTATTTCAAGAACAAGTAAAACGATAGCTATATGGAACAACAAGACAAAATTCGCATCCTGCTTGACATGCAGGAGCATCCTGAACAATATTCCGATGAGCAGCAACAACAGATGCTCGAGGAAGATGCAGAATTAGCAGATCTATTGGAAGAGACATCCATGGCAAAGAGAGCTTTTGCAAAGAAAGAGACAGATGACGAGGAGATTCCCATGGATGATCTTTGGCAACAATTCGCTACAGAGCATGCTGAGGAGCTAGAAAACCTTGAAGAAGCTAAAACTGATTCAGGATTCTCTTTCCGAAAGATAGCTGCAATTTTTGTTGGAGGTATTCTTATTACCAGTATGGCTTATGCAACTGCCATTTCTTTGGGCATTATCAATAATCCTTTCTCTCAGTCAATGGAAGAACAGGTTGTTGAATTCAGCAATGATACTATCAAGAATGTTGTTTCTACTGTTAACAAAGATACTATCCCACAAACTCCAAAAGCAGAACCTAAGGTGATTTCGTTTGAAAACAAAGAACTTCCAGTTATTCTTTCTGCTATGGCAGAGTATTACCATGTGGAGGTGACTTATGCCAATGAGGAAGCAAAGTCCATTCGTTTGCTTTTTGAATGGGATCAAAAGAAGAGCCTTGATGACAATCTTGTGCTTTTGAATAGTTTTCAGCAAATTAATATCAACCGCGAGGGTAATAAATTAACTGTGGATTAAGATATGAAAAAAACATTATTATTGATATATTCAGCGGTTGTATTTAGAGCCCTCTAAACAACCAGTAGCAACTAATACTAACAAAATATAAATCGCTGTATATCAAGCATTTCTAAATTTTAACACTTCAAGGACTGTTTTTGGTTGCTTCGGAATTTCCCGTTATTTTTGCGACGTATTTCTACCGCGGGGAATTTACGAGGCTTTTATTTTGCCATATCGCGAAGGGAGTTGACAAGGGTTGCTGACGGGTTACGATGACTGTCAGAATCCTGCTCCAGACTGGAAGATTGCAATATCGTGGCAAAAGGCGACAAGGATGGTCGAAGGCTTACAAGGATTTACTTGCGGAGAGGTGCAACAAAAAGAATGTTGGACAATTAAATATCGCAAGTATGTCAAAGACAAGAAAATGTGCTTATTGTGGCAAGGTTTTCACGCCAAACAGTGGAAACCAGAGGTATTGCTCGGAGGAGTGTTCTGAGCAAGACAAAGCCGAAAGGAAGAAGCATCAGCGTGACTTCTTCCGTGCCGTTGAGCCAGTGATGGAACTCCAGAAGCAGGAGTACCTGACCTTCTCCAAGGCAGCAATCCTATTGGGTTGCACCCGTCAGTATGTCTATAAGCTCGTTGACCAAGGCAAGCTGCCAGCCTCACGACTGAGCAGCCGGATGGCTCTTGTGCGCAGATCAGACATAGAGAAGATGTTTGAAAAGAATCCCTATAACCGTGTCATTCCCGGCTCTAAACCAAAATCCCTCAATTCAAAGAAGACCAAGACTGCCAAGAAGCAGGAGAAACAGCCGACTGATGAAGTACAGGAATACTACTCTGGCGAGGAAGTGATGCAGATCTACAAGGTCAAGCAGACCTGGCTCTACACCACTGCCAAGCGCAGGCAGATTCCGATGTGCCGAATTGCAGGACGCAACTACTACAGCAAGACTCATATTGATGCTGCCTTTGGCAAGGCTATCGACCTTGATGCTATCATTGACTGGCTGACCGCTCAGGAGGTATCTGAGAAATACGGCATCAACCTCGGTGCAGTCCGTTCCTATGTCCATCGTCACAAGATTCCGAGCAAGCGGGAGTTTGGAAAGACCTACTATTCTCAGAGCCACTTTGAAGAACTGCGTCGCACTGACCTTATGAATGATGACAGCTACTACACTTCTGCTGAAGTCGCAGAGAAGTACGGCATGACCAAATCCAATGTGGGTGTGATTGCCAGGAACCACCATATCACCAAGGTCAAGGTGGGTGTCAAGCTGCTGTTCTCCAAGGAAGAGTTCGATAAGGTGATGGCAGACCGACTGGCTCAGTTTGGTTCCTACAGACTTGTATAGAACCGTATTATCCTTGATTATTCATGAAAATCCAAGTTATTGTGCAGTTATCCAGAAGTTACGGGCATCATTCGTTATCACGGAACCGTCATTTCGTTTCTTTGTGCCCGAAACGTGGTAACTGCCAATAATAATCAAGGCATCCACGAAGAAAATGAAGTCTAACAAAATAAACGTATTCAACTATGAGTAACATCTGCAAGACCGTTACGTTGCGCACCCGAAAGATCAAGGGTGGCGAGCAGTTGTCCTTCTATCTTGACTATTATCCTGGCTATCGGGATGAGTCAACGATGAAGGTCATGAGACATGAGTCGCTTGGTATCTATATCTATGCCAAGCCCAAGAACCAGCGTGAGAAAGACTATAATGACCGCATGCGCGAGAAAGCCGAGGCTCTGCGTTGCCGTCGCTATGAGTCCATCGTGAATGAGCGCTATGATTTCTTTGACAAGGAGAAGATGAAAGGCAGCTTCCTTGCTTACTTCAAGGAGAAGGCAGAGAAGAAGAATGACAAGTGGATGCACGTGTATCAGCACTTCGAGGTGTTCTGCCAAGGCAAGTGCACCTTCGAGGAAATCACTGTGGATCTGTGCAACAAGTTCCGTGAGTATCTGCTCTGTGCTCCACAACTGACCCACAAAGACCGTCCCCTTCACATCAATTCAGCAGCCAACTACTGGTCAACCTTCCGTGCATCCCTTCACATGGCTTATCGTGAGCACAAGATCCTCGAGAATCCGAACGGTTTCTTGGAGCGTATTGACACCATCCCGACAGTCAAGGAGCATCTGTCCAAGCAGGAGCTCATCAACCTGGCAAATACGCCTTGCGAGTACCCTGTGCTGAAGAACGCCTTCCTCTTTGCCTGTCTGACAGGACTCAGAAAGAGCGACATCAAGCAACTGGAGTGGAAGCATATCCAGCCTTATGGTGATGGTGGCATGTATATCACACTCCGCATGATCAAGACACAGGAACTGGTCAACAACCCTATCAGTGACGAGGCTATGGAACTGATTGGTGAGCGAAGCTCGGGCAAGGTCTTCGGAGGCTTTAAGGACAGTATGACCCAGACAGCCCTGAAGAACTGGCTGAAAGAGGCTGGCATCACCAAGCATATCCCCTTCCACTGCACCCGACATACCTTCGGCTCATTGCAGGTGGATGCAGGAACGAGCGTCTATACCGTCCAGCACATGCTGGGCCATAAGAACGTGGAGACCACACAGATCTATGCGAATATGGCTGACCAGTCCATGCGTGACTCCGTGGATCGCATCACGCTCAAGCCAACTGTACCATTGAAGTTGGTGAAGTAAACCACGCTACTTGATTACTATTATTTGGGAGAGGCACTTGCTTCTCCCTTTTTCTTTTACAGAAATGTTTATAGTATGAAAATGGTTCGATTATCATACTCAAATCGAACCAAATGCTATATTTTGCTAAGAAAAGACAGATTTATCATGACAATCTATAGCAATCATGAATATTCGGACTAACTTCGCAAGGCAAAAAGCGGTTCAATCGTAGCAGCATCCGCTATTACAGAATTATAAATAAAATAGATAGTCTATGAAGAATTCAAATGAAACCAGTGCTATCATGCACATCAATGACAAGTTCAAGGCAAGTCTGTACCTCTTAGTCAGCATTGCCGCAGTGTTTATCGCCATTATCCCAGCTCGAATCTGCATGGGTATCTTCTCGGGTGACAAGACCATCTTCCTGATTGCTCTTGTCGGGAATATCGGCATCTTTGAGGTTGGCGTATGGATATGCCTCTCTGGACCTTTGGAAATTTACCAATCTTTCAAAGGTGGGAATAAGAAAGATGAGCTTTCTCCTGCACCTGTTCAGGAGTGTCTTCCAGAGCCTTCCGAACTCCAAGAGCAAACCATTCTGCCAGAAGCAGTCTCTCAGTTGTCTGATGATGCTCAAGCAACAGAACCTAAAGCAACTCCGAGAACAGATCTCTCAGTCATTTACGACAAAGGCTATGATGACTACCACAACAACCAGTCTGCCAAGGGTAAAGAGATTCTGGCGAAGATAGAAGCCTATATCCTCTACATCCTTGCTCCTTTCATGGGTAAGGAAGACCTGTATGCTCTCTGTGGTGAGTTCATGGCATTTGCCATTGACCCACTTTACAAACCCAAGCCCTGGAATGGTCTCAAAGGTACTCTCTCCAGTTTTGATGTCCGTCATCTGACATGGAATATTTCAGTTCGTTTAGGCCTTGGCAAGGGTAAGCCCTACAGTACAGAGCTGTGCATTGACTTTATCAGGACTTTGTTCCCTGACATCTGTGAAGGTCTCGACCCTTCCACATTGAAGAATCTGCGAACCACATCCCCTTCAGAGAAGATTCATATTGATGCACCAGGTCAGGACGGTCTCTCCTTCCATATACCTGAGGCAGCCTGATTTTCCTTTCCCTCTTATTTACCCTTACACACTCATGCAGCCACATTGGATCAAAAAATGGTCTGATGTGGCTGTATTTCGTGTCTTTCCGTGTTCTTACTGATTACTCAAACAATCCGCCAAGCAAGCTCTTTTCACCTTAATAATCAAGGAAAACAAGGTCTAACCAAGTTATTGTGCAGTTATCCAGCAGTTATCCAAAATGACCGTCATCACGGGTACATCATTCCGTTACTTTGCCCCGGTCTCTAAACCAAGACCGCGTCAATTATGGAAATGAAAAAAGTAACCCATGACGACCTTCCACAGGCCGTTGCCCTGCTTCTGGATGAAGTGAGAGGCATCAAGGCAATGCAGCTTTCTCTGCAGAACGAGATCAGAAATCTTAAGGTTATGGACAACCGCCACAAGCCAATGACGGTTAAGGAAGCCGCTTTGTACACACGCATTCCTCAAGGTACCTTGTACGAGAAGCTGATTGCAGGTGAAATCCCTGCAACCAAGCCAGGCAAGCGCTACGTGCTTTATCAGGATGAGCTGGACAAGTGGTTGGAGGCAAACCGAAAGAATGACGTGCCGCTTACCGCCAATGAGGAGAACGAGGCTATCCTCTCTTCGCACAAGCGTAAGCCAAACAAGTCTTCTTGGCAGAAGTAACCTTTGTTGTATCACTTTAAAAACAAACGGATATGAAGTCATTTGATAAAATTCCTATTCCAGCGAACATACTTTCAGTGGTATGTTCACGCTCAAACGCAGAGGTTGGCAAACTGGTCAAGGCGATCACTACCTATGCACTGGAGGGTAAGCGTACAGAGCTTGATGACCCTCGACTGGATGCTTACTTTGAACTGGCAGCATTGGATATTGACTCCATGCGGACAGCGGCAGAGGTGAAAAGCCGTAAATGCAGTGAGAGTGCGAAATGCAGAACAACAGGATCTTCTAACAACTCAGCGAAGAAAGCGAACGCTACGAACGCTAAGCCAAAAGTAAATGTTGCGACCGTTGCTGAAGTTAACGAAGTTCCGTCATCATCGATTGCTGAAGTCGCTACACCAGTTGTACATACAGCCGAAGCTACGACTGCTCAAAATGCAGATAATGCCAACGCTTTCAACGCGACCGACATCAACTCCTCATTCAAACTCATGGTGGGTGTCTATCAAAAGATAGGTAACAATGAGTCGCAGGCATTCGACGCGTGGTCACATCTCACAGCCGATGAGCGTATGGCAGCGTTCGCTTATGCTCAGCGAATGCCAGGTGACCTGACCTCACGTTCCTACCTCTTCATCTATCTCAGAGACAAGGAATGGACAAAGGTCATGACCGCCAATCAGTAATGGCGCAAGTCTATCAACTTAGCAGGCCAATGGCGAACCCGAGTGAAGGCGCGAGGCGGAGAACGGATTATCAAAATAATCCATAACATAATATGGACTTTTAGATTCGCTCCGCTCCCTTAAAAAGTCCCATTATGCTCTCCGAGGGTGGGTAGATGCTCCTTACTTGATATGAAGCGGTGCATCTATGAGGGAGTGACTCTCTCCCTCAACCCTCCACTCAGGCTTCGCCCAAGACCTGTCATTCATTAATTCCAAAATAGTTTTACTATGTCAAAGACAAAGCAAACAGCTCGTGCAGCCATCCATGTTGGCTCACCAGCCAAGTCCTTTACTGCGGCTGAAGGTAATGAGCCTGAGCGTCGTGGCTGGGACGAAGATACATACCGGCTGAAGAATCAGGATTCCAACAATCACTATGACTTCAGTCGTAACCACCTCAACTTCGAGATCAACTCCAAAGGTGAGATCGTGCCCTTAGGCTCTAATCCTATCCCTCTTCATGAACGTCTGAAACAGCGTCTGGATCAACTGGAATTCAAGCCTTACAAAGGCAAGGATGATGCGCTCGGGAACTCAGACAACAGTCCTAACTGTACGGTTGGCATCATCATCAGTGGCGATCATGACCTGCTGACCCGACTTGCCTACGGTGATCAGCAAGTGGATTTCTCTCTCCAGAGAAGCAATGCCAAGGTGCATCTGGAGCAGGGCATCAAGGACTGGGCCATGGACACTTACAAATGGGCATGTGACCGTTGGGGTGCTGAGAATATCATCGGTTTTGATGTACATCTTGACGAAACGACACCCCACATTCAGATTCAGATGATCCCTGTAGCAAAGACCAAGACCAGAGGAAGAACCTCGTTCCAATATGTCAGCAAGAAGGATCCTTCAGTCGTGGTCAAACAGAAGGAATGGAAGAAACTCTCAGAGAAGGAACGTGAGAACTACACCAAGACAGAGACCGAGCGAAAGGAAAAGGAGTGCGTTTCCTATGCCAAGGTGTGGGGAGCAGACAAGTATGAAGTAGGCCGAACCTACTATCAGATGCATACGGACTACCACAACAAGGTGGGTAGGAAGTATGGTCTGGAACGTGGCGATAACCTTGCCATGCTGTCAGAGGAAGAACAACGTGAGCGTGTGCATAAGAACAAGGATGTGCTGGAGGCAGAGCGTCAGGCTAAGAAGGCCATTGAGAAAACGACGAACGAGCTTGCCACCAAGGAAGCCTATCTCAGTGCCATCAACGTGAAGGAAGAAGAGCTGAAGGCACCTGCCTTGAATACCGATGACATGATCAACAAGGCATACAAGGCTATCAAGGCAGAACTCGACAAGTCCATTCCTGTCATGGGCCAGAAGGAATGGCGAGCTCAGAGGAAACTTGCCATCAAGGCTATCCTGACAGCATTACAGGATGAGCTGATTAAAGCCAAGGCTGACCAGAAACAGGAAATCCTCAAACTCGGAAGGTCTCTCTATCTGGAGGCCATGAAGAAAGCGGATGAGATCATCAAGCAGAACAAGCAGCTTCAGGAAGCCAATGCCAAACTGAAAGCACAAAACGCTCAGTTGAAGGAGAAAATCTCTGCCATTGATGAATCTGCCATCAAGAAACTTCGCAAGGAGAAGGACGAGAAGATAGACAAGCTCCAGAGCATAGTCAACAATGCCCAGTCGCATATCAACCGAGCCAATGACATGGCAAGCCGAGAGCGAAAGCGAGCTGATGATGCTGAGGACTTCCTGCATGAAGTCTTCGCAGTGCCTGAAATCAAGGACTTCTGGAACCAGCTGCAACAGAACAAGCGTGAGTTCTGGAAACAGATTGAACAATGGATTGCGTCAGCCAAGTCAGCTATCTATGACTTTGCCTATAACCGCAAAAGTCTCTTCTCTGATGAGTCTGTGAATATCATTGGCAATGGTATCATCTGCTATGCTTTCAAGAAGGGTCTGAACGCGATGGATGACTCTCAGCGAATGACTGCGACTCAACAGATGCTTGGCGAGATTTCATGGAAAGGCACGACGGAGTTCATGAGTGATCTGGCTTGCACACGCACAAAGCAGCTATGTAATGAAATGAGTGGATTTATCTCCAGCACTATGTTAGAGGGCTTCGTCCTTGCTGCTGGCGGCAGAGGTCCTGCACTCACAGGTGGAGGAGGCTCAGGAGAATCCATGCTAAGATGGGATGGAAAGAAGAAAAAGAGTAGCTGGGAAAGATAATATTCTTTGATGACAAAAATCCGATTGACTTATGCTTACGCACTAAGCTCAATCGGATTCTTCATATTCAACTATATCCTAGGTGTATAAGTTGAATGCTTACTATTCATTATTAAATACTACAATCGTCTCTTCTCATCATTACCAGCACCTGTACCTTTGTACCTGCTACGGGTAGCATTGAAGTTATAGGTGACGGTGAGCTCAATGGCACGGATGAAGTTGTTGCAGTCCTTGAAGTTCTGCACACCAATGCCATACATGCTCCACTTTTCACGATGATTGAAGAGGTTCTTGCCAGCCAGGTTGACCACCAGGGCCTCGTTCATGAAGCTCTTGCGCAGCTGGACAGACATGTCGAAATAGCCCTTGGATTCCATGAAGCCATTCTGCATATCCGTAGAACCTTCCAGATTGATCAGTGCCATGCAAGTCTTGCCCAACAGCAAGCGGTTATTGATATGCAAGTTGAAAAATGGCGACTGCAGATTGCGGAATCCACCATATTTCACTGCATTGAAGAACACCTGCTCATAGTCCAACTCATATTGTGGCTGGTAGATGCCAAACTTTGGTGAAGCAACTACAGAGATGTATGTGCTCTGCATATGGTCGTAGTTCATATTACGAATGAAAGCGATGTCCTGATTATTATACAGACTTGCGGTCCATTGCATATTATTCTTGCTGTACTGATAGCCAGCAACCACATTCAGCCAGCGCCACATCAGGGTTGTCTCGATGTTATGGTTGTTCTCTGGGCGCAAGTATGGATTACCACCTTCATAGATGTATCTGTTGTCATACTGCATATAGTTCTGCAGGTTGTGATAGGTAGGGCGATTGGTCTTCAGCGTGTAGTTCAACTGCCAACCGAGTTGGTTCTTCTGCCAACTGATGCCTACGTTAGGAAACCAGTCGCCATAGCGCTTGCTTGGTTCTTCCTCCCAAATGCCTTTGGAATAATAATCTGTAGTGACATATTCGTATCTGACACCTGCATTCAGATTCCAAGGACCAAATGCTGCCTCATACTGTGCAAAACCAGCGATGTTGCTTTCCTTCAACACGGTACTTGATGCGTCAACATAGCCTTCGGTAAGGGAATAGTCGCCAGATGCATTCGTATGCGTATACTCTGAGCCCACAGCGATCTTGCCACCCCATACAGGATAAGACAGCACCAGTTTGCCAGCCAGCATGTGACCACGAGATTTGCTATAGTAATGTATTGAGCGATCTTCTGCTTCTGAGCTGATCTCGCTGCCGACGGTGTATGAGTTGTCTTTCGACCAGACGTAAGAACCATTGAAGTCGATTGCCAGCTTGCCCACCTTACCTATATAATAGGTGTTCATCTCATGCGAAAGATAATCGCCATCCATGTACTGCTCCTGAGTGATGATATCATCATAAGCGCCATTGCGTGTGATGGCCTGTGTGCCATAAGCCTTCACATTAATGTCAAATTGCTTCCCAACCTGATAAGAAGCACCAATGGAGTTCTTGTCATTGATGTCATAGCTAAGACTCACTTGATCGTCAATTGTTCTTATACGCGTCTGATCGTCCATGTGCTGGTCTACGGCCACCTTGTCGTTCTTGCCATAGATGACAGCCAGCAGGTTGTTGTCTTCACGATGCGTCCTGTTGTAGACACCGATTGTGTTTTCAATCTCAAACTTGCCTTTGCGGTATTTGGTTTGCAGCAGTTCCTGATCATAGATGCGTGAGTCGAAGCCTGCTCTAGCCCTTGCACTCAAGCTGAAGCCTTCGCCCTTGCCACGAACGGTCTTGATGCGGATGACAGCATTGGTCTGTGCATTGTACTGTGCACCAGGACTTGTGATAACATCTACCGTTTTGATGTCCTCAGACTTCAGGTTGACCAGATCGTTGGAATTACGTACCAGCTTGTTGTTGATGTAAATCTCAGGAGTACCCTTGGCAAACACATTTACCTCGCCATCTTTCGCTGATACTCGTGGAAGCTCGTTGAGCACGTCTACAGCTGACCCCATCTTGCTGAGCACCGAGTGCTCCACTTCCACAGTCATGCCGCCTTCGGTGAGCTTATACTGTGGTCGCTCGCCCTTGACAACAACACCCTTGATGGTCTGCATTTCAGGCTGCAACTTGATGGTACCCATGTCAGCATGCGTGTAATTGCTGATGATAGTCTTATAGCCCACATACGTTATCTTGGCAATGACAGTCTTTAATTCACATGGTATCACAAAGTAACCACTGGCATTGCTCACGCCATTACCTATAATTGCAGAATCCACAGGAGAAAGCAATGTGATGTTTGTGAATTCAGCAGGATTCCCATTCTCGTCTACTACACGTCCTTTATACCTTAATTCTGTATTCTGACTACACTCTACTGATATGACACTATCCGTAGGATAAGAGAACGGCTCTGGGTACGATTTAACTCCGTAAGTTGCTGAAAATAAAGCACTTACGGAGTTTTCTTTTTTCCTTTGAGAAGCATTTGAGAAACATTTCTTGGCATTATTCTTACCGCTTTATCTGGTTAACATTGATTAACCGTCATTATTCACGAATCTTATTGTATCTTTTTCTATTTGAGAATGAATAATATGAGTTTCGATTTGGTGTTCTTTGTAATAAGCAATGTGACTATTCATATAAATAGCCCTCTGACCTAAATGGTCAAAGGGCTAACATTCTTAACAACAAAATATCAAAGACTAAAACTTGTAGTCCTCAGGAATCACAGGCATCGCGCCCTTCTGTGTGCAGACGTATGCACTGACCTGTACAGCTAGCTCGTGTGCCTCCTCGATGGTCTTGTCGGCGAGGATAGCAGCACAGAAGGAACCGGTGAAGCTATCGCCTGCGCCTACTGTGTCGGCAACCTCTACCTTTGGAGTAGGCTGATAGCTGCTCACGCCAGGCGCAAAGACATAGCTGCCCTGCGTGCCACAGGTGAGCACCAGCATGTCGAGGTTGTACTTGCCCAGGATGAGCCAGCACTTGTCCTCCATATTGAGTCCAGGATAGTCGAAGAGACGGCCGATGGTGACGAGCTCCTCGTCGTTGATCTTGAGGATGTTGGCCTTCTGGAGGTTCTCCTCGATGATCTCCTTGGTGTAGAAGTTCTGACGGAGGTTGATGTCGAAAATCTTCAGGCAGTCCTCAGGAGTGGCTGACAGGAACTGCTGAATGGTGTTGCGTGACACCAGAGAGCGCTGTGCCAGTGAGCCGAAGCATACGGCGCGGCAGTTCTTCGCAGCCTCCTCAACCTCTGGGGTGAATGGGATGTTGTCCCACGCCACATTGGTCTTGATGTCGTAGGTTGGCACGCCCTCGTCGTCGAGTTCTACCTGCACAGTGCCGGTAGGGAAGTCAACAAGTGGCATGATATATTTGAGTCCTTTCTCATCAAACTCCTTGATGGTCTGGTCGCCCAGCACGTCCTTGCCCAGCGCGCTGATGGCTACTGCCTCATGGCCGAACTGGCTGACGTGATATGCGAAGTTTGCAGGGGCACCGCCCAACTTTGAACCTTCTGGGAGACAATCCCATAATGCCTCACCGAGGCCTACAATAATCTGTTTCATTATGCTTTTACTTGTTTGATATACATGAATAAATAAGCTACACCGATTGCCATGACAGCAACTGCGCCAGCCTGACCGATAGCATCAGAGGCGAAACCCATGAGCAATGGGAAGACGGTGCCGCCAAAGAGTCCCATGATCATCAGGCCCGAGACCTCGTTCTTCTTCTCTGGCATGGCCAGCAGTGCCTGAGAGAACACGATAGAGAAGATGTTTGAGTTGCCATAGCCAACCAATGCAATGGCAATATAGAGCAGTGCCTTTGTGTCGCCAATAAACAGTCCTACCATAGAGAGTGCCATCATGATGACAGAGATGACAAAGAAGGTGCGGGCCTTCATGACGCGCAGGAAGAAGCTTCCCGTCAGGCAGCCGATGGTGCGGAAGATGAAGTAGAGGGATGTGGCAAAGGCTGCCTCGTTGAGGGTCATGCCCAGGCGCTCGATGAGGATCTTCGGGGCTGTAGTGTTGGTACCCACGTCGATACCTACATGGCACATGATGCCAAGGAAGGAGAGCAGGACGATAGGTGTGCCGAGAAGTTTGAAGCAGTCGGCAAACTGCTGGCCGACGCTTGGCTGGTTGTGTAGGTCGACACCAAGTGTCGACTTGCCAGACTTACTTGACTCGTCCTCTTCAGTGATAGGAGTAGCGCTCAGGAAGAGCGTTGCCAGAACACCGATGACCATATAGATTGGGAAGAGCACACGCTAACCTAAGCCAAAGGATGGGATAGACGCCATGGCACCCCACATAGCAATATATGGTGCCATGAACGAGGCGATGGCCTTGACAAACTGACCAAAGGTCAGCGTAGAAGCAAGGTTGTCGCCACCGATGACCTGTGACACCAGCGGATTGAGTGATGTCTGCATGAGTGCATTACCAATGCCCAGAAGTGAGAAAGAGATGAGCATCAGGGTGAAGCTCTCTCCAAAGATTGGCAGAAGCAGTGAAACGGCTGTCACCGCGAGCGACAGCAAAACAGTCTTCTTACGACCTATCTTATTCATCAGCACACCTGTAGGTACACTAAAAATAAGGAACCAGAAGAATACGAGTGATGGGAAGATGTTGGCCACCGAGTCTGTCAGCCCCAGGTCCTCTTTCACGTAGTTGGATGCAATGCCCACGAGGTCAACGAAGCCCATGGCAAAAAAGCAGAGCATCACTGGAATGATTGTCATTTTTTGACTTTTACTCATAGATGTTTAAATTGTTTTTAGTTATGTGTTGCAAAGATATGAATTCAGTGGTTAAGCAAGCCCAAGAAATGTTTCATCGAGTAGTAGAAATCGTTCATGAAACAATTCTTGGGCTTTTTGTATATTTTCTTGTACTATTTGAGCACAATTATTTATTTAAGTCGAAGATTTTGGCCTTGCCACCCTTCACGGTGATCTTATTGTATGGCTCAGAAGGGAAGACAATGTTGGTCATGCCCATCTTACCGTCAGCGTCGAAGACCTCGATGCTTGAACGGTCAACGAAGATCTGGAGGTTCTTCACCTTGCCATAGGTAGGCGATGTGGTCACTGCAGGAAAATCAGCAGAGAAGCTCACGTCGCCACTCTTGGTACGGTCCATGGCAAGGGTCTCAGCCTTGGCATCGTAGGTCATGGTGAGCTGTTCTCCGTTGCCGTTAGCCAGCGTGATGGTAGCGTTGCCCTTGAGTTGGACATCAATGCGGCAGGCATCAGAGAGCTTATTGGTAGCTTTCTTTGAGAAGGCAGCCATCACCTCTGGACTTGGCTTCACAGAGAGATAGGTCTCACCCTTGTAAGAGAAAGAACCAAGGTCACGCGCAATGCCGTTGGCAGCACGATACTGCTTGGTAGGAACGTTGTTGGCATACTGCCAGTTGCTCATCCAAGGCAGCACGACGACACGTCCATTAGGAGCGTTGCTGAAAGATACAGTAGCATAATGATCCTTACCATAGTCGAGCCACTTCACCTCGTTCTTGTCGTCCTCGCAAGTGAACTGATGACCGTCGAAGTTACCGACAAAATACTGAGTTGCCGAACCACCGAAAGGTCCGCCAGAGTTGATGTTCAAGAGGAGGAACCACTTGCCGTTGATTTCAAAGAGGTCTGGGCACTCCCACACGCCACCGTGTGAGCCATAGTCCTCGCCAAAATTGCTCTCGTACTTCCAGTTCTTCAGGTCCTTTGACGAGTAGAGATTGAGATGCGTCTTCTCTGCGAGCATCAGGATCCATCGCTGTGTAGGCTCATGCCAGAACATGTTTGGGTCGCGGAAGTCAGAGATCTTCGAAGTGAGGATAGGGTTGCCTTCGTACTTCTTGAAGTTCTTGCCACCATCGGTGCTGTAAGCGAGCGACTGCGACTGCAGGTCGTGCCCAAAAGGCGTCTGGATGCAACTGGTGTACATAGAAACGACAGCACCACGTCCAAAGCCTGCAGTATTATTTTGGTCAACAACAGATGAACCCGAGAAGATGGTGCCAATGGCATCTGGAGCCAGCGCATCACCCAGTTCTTCCCAATGAATGAGGTCCTTTGAAACGGAATGTCCCCAGTGCATATTTCCCCATGTTGAGCCATAAGGATTATGCTGGTAGAAGAGATGCCACTCGCCATCCTTGTAGAACATGCCATTAGGGTCGTTCATCCAGCCATACTCTGGTGTGTGATGATAGACAGGACGGAACTTCTCACGGTTGGCTTTATCAAAGGTGTTTGAGAGTTTGATTTCGCTCAGGCGATGACGTGAGCCTTCTCCCCCGTGATTGCCGTGGTCAATACTCAGGTGGGTTGTGATGGTGAGATTCTTTCCGCGGAATTCATTCAGGTCGATAGGAACGTAATAGTCGGTACGTCCGATTGCCAAACGAACATTAAGAGAGCGAACAAGATTGCCATTGGCAATGATGTTCATCTGTGACTCACCCGCCTGCTCCTCGATCGGTAGCAACAGGTAGCGGCTGGTCTCATTGGCATCAACACGTATGTTGACATAGTCGCCAGCCAGTTGCTCGATGGTCAGCCCATCTGCACTCGCTGTGAGTGCAGAGAGGACTAACGCTATTGCTATCAGAAATTTCTTCATATAGTATTCAGATTAATATTGGCTCACCTTCAGGTCAGAAACCAGAACATTGTTGCCATAGTTGTTGATTGACCAGCAGTTCTTGTCAATGCCATAGATGCGCTGGGTGTAGCCATAGACGCCATTAATGTACATTGTAACCACTGAGTTGTCGGTGTAGATGTCCACCTTATAGGTGTTGTCTGCAGGACGTGGGAAGATATATCCGTCAGCACCTTCGATGAATCCCTTGCCGTCAGCACCTTCCTCTTCGAGATTGATCTTGCGACGACCATTCTCCCACTCTGGGTTGACCACGAGAGTGTAGTACTTCTTCACATCGGATGTGCGTACGAATGAAACGCCCCACTTGTCACCATCGTTAGCTGTCTTCACAGTGAAAGAGATGTGGTTGTGTGTGCCCAGACGACTGTAGAGCGTGTAGTCGCTGCCCTGCTCCATCACCTTAGCCTCTGCTGTCTTATTGAACTTCGCAGCCATAGCAGGAACCTCGCCGATAGAGAGTGTTCCATCTTCGTGCTGGATGAGTTTGTGGCAAACGAGTGCGCCACTCCAGTTAGGCTCTTTCTCACCTACATTGATGTTCTTTGCCCATACGTCAGCGCCTGAACGATAAGGAGTCCACCCCCAGATGAGGCGCTCACTACCATTAGAAGCAGTCTTGGCTGCATAGAAAGCACGACTGTCGAGCACGCCTTCCTTATCATCCTTTGGCCAGTTGGCACCTGGGTCGTTGAAGCAAGCCTTCAGACCGTCGAAGCTCTTGGCCATCATATACTTCACCTTGCGGCTCCAAGTGGTCTGGTAGCCCTCGCTGTAAACCATATACCACCAATCGCCCATCTTGAAGATGTCTGGGCACTCGCACATACGATCCCAGATGGCGTTGAATGTGCCGTTGAACTGCCAGTTCTTCATGTCGGTAGAAGTGAAGTCTGCAAACTTAGGGTCGCCCTGACGAGTAGCAATCACCATATGGTAGGTACCATTATCCTCGAAAATCTGTGGGTCGCGGAAGTCCTCAGATGAGAGGTTGAAGTCAGCACCCTTGAGGCTCCAAGCGTTGTCGCGTGTCCAGGTCTTATAGTCTGGAGAAGTAGCGCGCATCACTACCTCAACATTCTCACACTTGGCATTGTGACCCGTGTAGTAGATGTAATAGAGGCCGTCCTGCTTGTTGTAGTAACAGCTTCCTGTACCGAGTGCAGCGTCCTGCTGATCATCGCTGACACCAACGCCGAGCGTCTCACCAAGTGACTGGTAAGTAGCACCGTCCTTAGTGCTGACCGTCCAGATTGGATGGAAGCGATAAGAAGCATTGTTGTCGAAGTCCTGCAGATAAAGGATCTTGTATTCGCCTGCCTTCTCGTCATAGAAAGGCATTGGGTCGCCCACACGGCCGATGGCTGGTTTGTAATAGGTGGCATAGCCATCTTCCTCAGTAGAGTTGAAGAATGCAGTGGTACCTGCCCAGTCTTTCTCTGCGTCGCCAGTATATGTGTCATCGCTGCAAGCTGTCAGCGCCATGGCTGAGAGTGCGATTGCGAAAGAATATATCATCTTTTTCATATTGTTGTCTTTTTACTTGGTGAGATAGTTGAATGCATTACCTGTCATGATACCCACGTTGTCGTGATAATGAGAGGTATAAGCTGTTGGTGAATACCAGTCGTAGCAACCTGAGCCGAAGCAGATGATGCCGCCCTTACCGAAGGTGCCGTTGGCTGCTGGAGCCTCCCAGACAGAGATGGCACCGTCACCACCGTGGCCGAGAATACGACCGCCCGTGAGGTTCATCCATTTCTCGTGACCTACGGTGTAAGGCTGGTCAAACTTGTCGTAGTCGCCCCAGAGACCCCACTGAGATGTACAGTTGGAGATGGTGTAGCCTGCATCAGTAGTCTTGATCTCACCGTCCTTCAGAATCATGTTAGCCCACAGAGGGTGAGAAGTATCCTTCATCTGGAAGCCCCACTCGCCGCCAGCGCTGATCACGTCACCGCCATCGTCGCTAGCGCCCCAGCAGTTGTTGGCACAGCGGTTGTCCTTCAGTGCACCAAGCTTAGCTGCGAAGTTGACAGCAGCACGGCTGAGGATGAATGCACCACCGTTGTTGTAGTAGTCCTGTAGGATGTTCATTGCACCCATAGCAGTAGAAGTAGCTGCACTCTCGAAATCGCTGATGGTCTCAGAAGGTTGGTTCTGCCAGTGCCACCAGATGACCTTACACTGAGAGAGGTCTACATTGCCTGCCTTAAGTTCTTCCCAACTAACGAACATTGAGTTTTCCACGTTAGCGAGCATCCACTTGCAAGCCTCCTTCTCCTCTGGAATCAGCTCGTCCATCGTAGTAGCCTTAGCACCGCCGAGGAAGATAGCAGATGGAGCAGAAACGTTCTTGATAGTCACGGTATAAGTAGCAGTAGCTGTATTGTCAGTGACTGTATAGACTACAGGCTCAGAGAAGTCTGTTGCCACGCCACTCAGTGGAGTGATAGTAGCATCCTCACTGTAGGTGATGGTAGGGATGGCCTTCTTGATGTCGACAGTACCAGGGAGGAAGGCTGTGATGGTGTGCTCCTCTTCGTTGATGCTGGCCTTGTAGGTATCATTGATGATGAATGAGAGGATCTTTGCCTCATCGTTCTTCACATTGATGGTCCAGTCAAGGAACATGTCTCCCTTGGTGACGTGCATCACCTTGGCAGCGCTGAAGTCTACGATATCGCCTACCTTGATGTTGGTCTGTGCCCCCTCTGAGATGTTCAGACTGGTGACCTTCATGGTAGACTTGCCATTGAAGTCGACAGGCACCTTCACCTTGATGGTGCGAGAAGCTGCGTCGATGACGCCAGTATAGTGGTCGTTGAGTACAATGTTCTCAACATTGCAATCACCTGTGAGCTGGAGGTCGCTCAGGTTGTCGCTACTGCAACTGGCGAGCACCAGAACCAGAGCGCAAAGTATATATTTGATGAATGATTTCATAATTACTAATTCCTTATTATTAATTCCTAATTACCAGTTACCCACATTTTGTGTGTAGTGGCCGTTTGCAGAAGAGATCTGTGTGTGAGGAATTGGCAGATACTCGTTCTTGTTAGCAGTGAACTGTGCATCGTTGAGGAATGTTACGCGCTCCTTCTCCTTAGCGAAGTAGCTGGTGAGTACGCTCTTGGCATCACCCCAGCGTACGAGATCGAAGAAACGCTCACACTCCATAGCCAGCTCCAGGCGGCGCTCCATCTTCACGATGTTGATGGACTGTTCCTTAGAGTAAGAGCCAGTGTAGTTCTTGCAGTAGAGCTTCACGCCATACTTGTTAGGATAGTCAGCGATCATCTGTGTACTGCCTGCTGCACGTGTGCGGATTTGGTTCACCAGTTTGATAGCCTCAGTGCTGTTGCCCAACTGTGCCTCAGCCTCTGCACGCTCGAGCAATACGTCGGCATATCGGAAGACGATACGGTTCATTGAGCTTGCCCAGTAAGAGCCATGGATGAGGTATGAGCCGATGAGGGCTGGATCTACGTTTTGCTTCAGGGTGACATAGTAGCCATAGAGACCACCTGAACGGCTCCAGGCAGAAGACTGATCCATGATGAAGTCCTTGTTGAACTCGTATGGCAGACCAGTGAGACCAACGGTCAGGAAGAGGCGTGGGTCAGCGTTGTCAGCCTTCATATCATAGTTAGCGTTGTTGTAGTCGCTGAGCATTGGCAGGCCGTCTGTACCTGTCTTGAAGGCATTGACGAGGTTTTGTGTTGGCTTGTAGAAATCGCAACCACCATCTGTCACCTCTGGGATGTTTGGCACGATCAGGCCATAGCTCCAGTTGAGGTTTCCATAGGTAGAACCGTCGTTGCGAGAGTACTGCATGGCCCAGATAGACTCAGGACCATTCTCGTACTGATCCTCAGGACGAAAGTTATTGTGGATGTCCTTCTCCAGACCAAAGCCTGCTGAGGTATAGATAGAAGGATTAGAATATTCGAGCACCTTCTGCAGGTCGTCCTGATTGATGGAGGTCACCTGGTTGCTCTTTGGGTCATCCTGACGATAAGCCTTGTAAAGGTAAACCTTGGTCAGGAAAGCAGCTGCTGCAGCCTTGGTTGGACGACCTTTGTCCTTCTGTGTTGCAGGAAGCACCTGATAAGCCTCTTCAAGTTCCTTGGCGATGAGCGCCCAACCCTCGTCGTTGGTGTACTCAGTATTTGAGAGGGTGTTGTAATCGTCATAGGTGAGGTCGGTGCGCATCACGAATGGGATGTTCTTGTAGAGTCTCTTAGCCAGGAAGTGGCCGTAAGCACGCAGGAACTTCATCTCTGCCAGGCGCTGAGACTTGAGCTCGTAGCTGTCGTCAGTACCCTCAAGAGCCTTGATAGCCGTGTTAACACGTGAGATGGCATTGTAGAGGCGTACCCACATGTCATTGATGTTCCAGTTGGTTGGCAACACGCCCTGCTCCACCTCAAGCTGATGGAAGACATCACCGTCATTGGTGGTAGAACCGCCTTTGTAGGCATCATCAGAGCGGACATCGTAGTTCCACATAGAGAACGAAGAGTTGATATCCTCGGCAGTAGTGAAGATGGCGTAGGCAGATGTCACCATATTGTCGACATATGCAGCCTGAGTCACTTCGTTCTCAGAGAGGGTACCCTGAGGCACTTGCTCGTCGAGGAAGTCGTTGCAGCTTGTGAAAAGCATTGCGGTGGTAAGGCAGAGAGGCATGAATGCTACCTTAGCTACCTTATTATATATTTTGTTTGATTTCATAATTGTTGTCTTTTTACTTTCAACATTAATCCTTAATCTCTAATCCCTAAACTTAGAAAGAAACATTGATACCAAATGTCACATTCATTGGGATAGGATAACCGAAGAGTGCGTTCTCTGGGTCGGTGCCAGTGAAGTTCTTGCTCTTGATGGTGAGCAGGTTCTGAGCAGAGAGATAAGTGCGGACCTTAGTGAGACTGATCTTCTCGACGAGTGCCTTTGGCAGGTTGTAACCCAGCTGGATGGTGCGCAGCTTCAGGAATGAACCGTCCTCAACATAGTAAGAAGAGAAACGTTTCTCGTTGTTGTTGTCGTAAGTTGACAGCATTGGAATGTTGGAACCACTGTTGGCTGGTGTCCAGGCATCAAGCACACGGTCACCCTTGTTAAGGAATGGCACATTCACGCCTGCCCAAAGATCGGTCTGTACCTTGTAGCCACCATTGACATCGTCACCAGGGCGAACGGTTGTGAGCACGTCAGTACCCTGCACACCCTGCCAGAACATCGTGAGGTCGAAGTTCTTGTACTGCAGATAGATATTCAAACCATAAGAGAAGGCTGGTGTTGGGTCGTAGATCCAGTCCTGATCGGCTGTAGTGATCACGCCATCACCATTGAGGTCCTTGAAGCGCATGCGGCCAACACCAGCGCCTTCTTGCTTAGCGTGGTTGTCTACCTCTGCCTGGCTCTTGAAGATGCCGTCATAAACATAACCTACATAAGAATTCATTGGATGGCCTACGACACTAAAGACGCCACTACCACCGAATGTACCAGCAGCTGCAATGGTCTCAGGCAGTTTGGTCACCTCATTGTAGTTGTGGCCGATGTTACCAGTAATGTCGTAAGTGAAGTCGCCTGCGTCGCCACGATAACCGAGGTTGAACTCAACACCACGGTTGAGCATCTCACCTGCATTGATCCACATAGAGCTTCCCTCACCCATAACGCCGATACCAGGCATGTTCACGAGGATATCTGTGGTCTTTTTGTTGTACCACTCGAGGCTACCATAAAGCGCATTGTTGAAGAGACCGAAGTCGAGACCAAAGTTCAACTGTGTGGTGGTCTCCCACTTGATATCGTCATTGCCAAGTTGGTTGCGCTTGAAGCCTGACGCGAGGGCCTGACCGCCGTTGGTACCAGCGATGTCGTATGATGTACCGTAGCTCTGGCCACCGAAATTTGCCTCACCATAGTTAGAGGTAAAGAGGGTGTAGCGAGCGGTGTTGCTGATTTCCTGGTTACCGGTCTGACCCCAGGAAGCGCGGAGCTTCAGGTCAGAGAGCCATGAGCTGGCTGCCTTCTCCATGAACTTCTCCTGGCTGATGCGCCATCCCAGAGAGACTGATGGGAAGGTACCGTAGCGGTTGTTCTTACCGAAACGGCTTGAACCGTCACGACGTACTGTCAGACTTGCCATATATTTGTCGGCGTAGTTGTAGTTGACCTTGCCAAAGAATGAAACGAGAGAGAAACCGTCGGCTGAACCGAAAGCGCGCTGCTCGCCAACACCTGCGTCTGGCCACATATAGTCAGGAGAAAGCACAGCATAGTCGTAGCGCTTGCCTGAGAACCAGGTGTTATCCTGACGGTTGACCTCAGTACCGAGGAGGGCATCCATACGGTGCTGACCGAGTTCGAGGTTATAGCTTGCCACAGCATTCCACATCCACTTCATCCAGTGCTCCTGCTTAGCCTCAACGGCATTCTCGTCGTTAGCCACGTTACCATTCTGAATAGGATAAGTGAACATGCGCTGCTGCTTCTGAGCATAGTCGATACCGGCTGTGGTACGAAGATTGAGGTTCTTGGCGAGCTTGATGTTCACATGAACGTCACCAAACATACGCCAGTAGGTATAGCGGTTGTCCTCGTTGCGCTTGAGCACCTCTACTGGGTTCTCACGGTCAGCGAAGCTACCGGTGAGGTTGGCATATTCGCCACGCGTGTTGTAAATAGGGAACGCAGGGTGATACTGCAGCACGTTGCCCAAGAAGCCACCAGGAGCGCCTACCTCAGAAGTGCGGTTCAGGGTAAAGTTCTCGCCGATGGTGAGCACGTCGCCCAGCAGCTTATAGTCAGAGTTCATACGAGCTGAGAGACGGTTGAAGTCGGTAGAATTGATGACACCGAGGTTCTTGTAGTAACCCAGAGACATATAGCTTGAGCCCTTCTCAGAACCATTGCTCACGCTGACGTTGTAGTTCTGGATCAGACCAGTGCGGGTGGTCTCGTCCATCCAGTCAGTGTCTGACACAGGCACAGTGCCAGCTGCGTCGAGATACTTCTGCATGGTCATGCCGTTGAGCTGAGGGTTGCCGTTCTGGTCGTAGCCCCAGTCAAAGTGATAACCTAATGAATTATTGTTTGGATCAAGACCATCGTTGACGTTAGCCTGCCAGAATGCTTGGCCCCACTGCTTGGCATTGAGCACCTTCATACGATTAGCATACATAGAAGCAGCAATGCTGGCGTCGAGGTTGACACTCACCTTGCCCTCCTTACCTTTCTTGGTGGTGATGATGATCACACCATTGGCAGCACGTGAACCATAGATAGAAGCTGATGCAGCATCCTTCAATACCTGAATGCTCTCAATGTCGTTACCATTGAGCTCGTGCATGCCGCTCTTGGTTGGCACACCATCAATAATATAAAGTGGATCGTTGTCGTTCAAGGTTCCATTACCACGGATGCGTACGGTGGCAGCACCAGAAGGCGATCCATCGGCAGAGATATTCATGCCAGGAACGCGACCCTGCATGGCCTTGATTGGGTTGTTTTCGTTTTGCTTGGCAATGTCTTTCATGTTGACCACAGAGATGGCACTGGTAAGGTCAGCCTTGCGCTGTACCTGATAACCTGTTACCACCACCTCATTGAGGTCGTTGGCATTTTCTTTCAGTTTGATCGTGAGATTTGGCCCAGCTGCTACATCCATCGTCTGATAACCTATATAGGTGATGGTGAGTGTAGAGCCCTGAGGGGCTTCGAACGAGAAGTTACCATCAATGTCGGTAACTGCACCATTGCTGGTACCTTTTTGCATGACAGTAGCTCCGATAACCGGTTCACCTGTAGGGTCGACAATCGTACCACTGACCTTAACTCCCTGCGCATGAACTACAGTGCAGGTAGCAACGAGCATTGAGCTCAAGAGAAATGTCTTTAGGTTCTCCATTTGATTGCTTGCTTTTGTTTATACTTAGGTTTTTACTTTCGCAGGCAAAGATAAGTATACTTAAAAGGTTATGGAGAAAATTATATTTCAGAGTCTTGCAATATTGTTACATGAAACAAATTTTGGTATTTTTGTCTAAAAAGTTAATATCTGAATATCAAGCTTTTATATCCTTAGGATGCTTGCCATACTGCTGTTTAAAGCAGGTTGTAAAATAAGACGGAGTAGAGAAACCAACCTGATAAGCAACCTCTGATATCGTCAAGTCTGTGGTCATCAACAGTTGACGTGCACGCTCCAGTCGGGCTGTGCGCAACAGGTCGACAGGAGTGGTACCAGTGAAGGCCTTCACCTTGCGGTAGAGCTGCACGCGGCTCAGCCCAACAATATCGCCTAAGTCTTCTATCTTCAAATCTGGATTAGTCATGTTCTCCTGGATAGCCTGACGTACATCCTGCATGAACTTCTGGTCGGGATTGAGTGACTCTGATTGCTCTGCAGGTTGATCGTCAGCCTGTGGGGCAACAGCTTCTGCAGCTATTAAGCGATGCAACTGGCCGCGCGCTTTCTGAAGATAAATGATGCGGAAGAGAAGGAAGGCAAGGAGGAGCACGATGAATATCAGAAAGGCAATAACGACCTGCTGTGTACGATACTCCTTCAGATAGTTGTCAACCTTATTATATATAGTCTCCAGATTCTGACTCTGATCCTCCATCTCCTCATTCTGAAGACTGGCAATCTCTGCCTCCTCACCCTCGATGATGGTTGACTGCAGATAATTGATGCGCTCGTAAGGTTCGTCATTTAATATCTTCATTGCCAGCTTTACAATTTCCACGCCCTTGGTTGGATAAACGTATGTGGCAGTCATCTTGCCATTCTTCACAAACGAGATTCCCTCGTTCTCGCCTGGCAGACCATCGATCCCCACTGAGATGGCTTTCTGACCAACCTTGCTCAAGGCTCGCTGACCACCGAAAGCCTCTCGATCGTTATGTCCGAAAACAGCATCAAAGTGGTCGCCTTTGGCCACAAGCGCCTGGGTAAGTTTCTCGGCAGTCTCCGTTGTCCAGTCACCTTCTACAGTGGTGATCTGTATGCCCGGAAAGGCTTTCATCGCTTTCTGGAATCCAGCATGGCGATCTTCTACTGGTGAGGAGCCCCTGATGCCGGTGATTTCGAGCACATGCCCCCTACCAGCCAAGGAAGAAGCCATGTAGTTGGCAACCAAACGGCCAACCTCCTGGTTGTCTGAACCGATATAAGCAGTAAAGTCTGAGGAATTGGTCTTGCGGTCGTAAAGAATCACAGGGATACCCTGCTTATAGGCACGGCTCACAGCAGGAGCCACTGTCTTCATATCGCTTGGCGCTACCACAAGCAGGCTTACCTTCTCACGGATAAAAGAATCAATCTGCTCAACCTGTTTTTCATTATTATTATCGGCAGAAGCAATAGAAATCTGAAGGTCGTCAAACAGGTATTCACTAGTATGAAGCTCACGGTTGACCTTCTGACGCCAACCATCATTGCTGCACTGAGAAACTCCAATCCTATATTGTTTCTGTCGAGAGCAGGAGAAACAGAACGACAAAATGCAGAGAAGTAATAAAAGCCTTACCGAATTCTTCATAATTGCTTATTAAACTGACGCAAAGATAGAAATTATTCTGCAAAATACTGTAATTGTTCACGAAAATATCCCTCTTTTGACGCCAAGAGGGTACCATCTTCGCGATGATACCCTCTTGGTGTGTGCATGGGTCATAAATCTTGGGTTAAAATCTACCTAACTAAATACCAATATTCTGAAACTAACTAAAAACCTATCAAAACTTACGAATAACTATTGATTCACCTGAAATATATGATTTGAAGCGATGCATTGTTTTGAATGCGATGCAAAGGTATGGCTTTTCTGCAAAACTTGCCGACAATTAACGTTCATCGGCTATCACAATTGTTACATGAAACAAAATTTGAGTCTTTTTGGGTTAAATGAAACTGGATTTACATGCATATTGTGCTCAGAATAGAATCTGTCAGCAATATCTTCTATGCAGTGCATCATCAATGTCCTCGTAGTTGCCTTTTCGTGCTACCTCGAATTCACGGTTGGCATAGGACGAGCCGCCATATTGAGTGAAAACAGAGGTGATGGTTCGCATCACTTGGGCATGTCGAGGAATGAATTGCTCTACCTCGTCTTTACGGGCAAGTGTAGATGTTGGTTTTAGGCCTGTGCCAGAATATGCTGTCTTTCGTGAAAGAGTGTGCATATCATTCATGATGACATACTTCGTAGCAAGTTGTAAGCGAAGTGCTGCATCATTATTTTCGGCATTGTTTGTTGCCTTCAGCCATAGCAGTCTGTCTGCATCCGTCAGCTCACATTTCAGTGCATCAATATCACGGCAACCTTTGAAGTAGACCGCTATTTCGAGATTGTTGTTAAGTTTCTTGCGGATAAGCACCTTGTTGATTTCTGTTCCTTCAGGAAGCTTTCCATGTCGTACGCATTCCGCAGATAGCTTCTTGCGGTATGCCTCGAAGATCTCACGATGAAAGGCGAATACCGCTAATCTGATGGTTGTGTCGTTTCGCTCTTCATCGGTCTTGGCGTGCTGATACCAGGAATATTGATTTTCTGAAATTGCACGAGTATACTCGGTACCATTCAGGTTCATCAAGATGATAGGTACTTTCCCGTCCATGAAGACTTTGGCAGTGAATAGCTTGCGATAGATATCCAATGCTTGATCTGAAGTGCGAGTCTTTGTCTTCTTTGCTTTCTGTTCAGACTGCTTCTGCATGAAGCTCGAGAAGTCTATGAGCTCGTTAAGTCGCATGACTTTGCTGCCATCCATAGCTATCTTATGCTTGTGGTCAACGATGCTGTATCCACGCACAACCCCGTTCTTGTCTTTCTGAAAACAGATCTCTATGCCGAGTTTCTTGTGTAGCTCTGCAAGGAACCAGTTCATTTGGTACTGCTGTTCTGTAGTCAATGGAGTACCATTGGCCTTCTTCAGTTTGTTGACATTGACATGTTTCTTGACAGCATCAGTCTGAAGATCCTTTTTGGTCTTGGCCTTGGTTTTCTTTGGTTGGGTCTCCTTTTCGTTGAGGCTGTTGGTTCGGAATTTAATGAAAGTGGCTTTAAGCTGTTTCTCCGATTTAGCTCTGCGTTCCTTATCTACTAAATCGCTTTTCTGTTTGGCATGCTTAAGCACGTCGTCAATGGAGATTCGATATGCCTCTGCACCATTCCGGTAGATTACAAGCTCAGGCGTTGCATCTTCGGTGCGAGTGACCGTATAACCACAGGCCTTGATGATGTTACTAAACTGGCCTTCGGTGAGGAAACTGTATGATAGCATCTTCCGGATATCCTGACTGATATCCTCGTTCAGCAGTTGGTTGGTAGTACGATTCATGCGCGGCTCATCCTGATGATCAGAGATGGCATACCCCTTCTTGTTGATGCGTGACGACAAAATGTGTATATGGTTGTTGTCGGTATCGCGGTGATAATAGATGAAGTAAGGCTGTTGTCCGTATCCGAACTTTTCCATGAATTGTCGTGCGAAGTTGGTCAGTTGCTCTGCATCCATCTCACGTTCTTTTACAGATACTGCAAGATGGAACTGCCATCGCTCTGTCGCCGTGTTGCAGGCCACAGAATGATCACGAAGGTACCGTTCTACCTCCTGCTTACAGTTGATGCCAGCCTGATGTAGCATGTTGATTCTGCGCTGAAAGCCCCCTTCCACGTTTCCCATGAAAATGAGTTCAGCTACTCCTTTTTCAACCTTATCCTCATTATACTCAGCTCCAGGGAAACGGCACTTACTTCCCATGTTGAGCTTGATGACATTTACTTTAGCCATAGCCTACTTGTGTTTGGTGATAAAGGCATATCGAAGTTCTGCAACGGCAGAGCGAATGCTGTTGAGTTGTTTAATCCCGTAACAGATTGTATTAATGTCTTCATCCAGAAGAGCATCTGGGGAGTTTCTACATTTCAGGTTGATCTTATGGGTAGCCTGATTGATGTTTACCCCAATTTTGTGTAGCTCATCAAGGATGGCCTTCGTCATGTCATTGAACTTCTTCAGCTCGGCAATGACTTGAGGAGAGGTGGATACAGTTGTGAAGTCTTCTGTTGCCTCTGGCTCACTGTTGAGTAGTTGCATGAAATCGCAGTGATATACAGCAAATCGGATGGTAGCACTGATGTTGCCATCGAAATAGGTATCTGCTGCCTTCTTGAAGAACTTTCGGACTTCCTTGGTGACCTTCAGTTGAATAGGAGCAGCCTTCAGCTTGCCGGCACTCCTGTTGTGTGTGGTACTTGTTGACATATACTTGATAATCTTGTGGTTAATGAAAGCGAGTTTCGAGCTTACATGATTCCATCCCAAGGGGTGGCAGGATCGCCGTGGTCATGACCATCGGCATATCCTGCAATACCCCTTGTATAGAGACAGTGCTATACGGTCTTGTCCATTGGATGGTCATTTTTGATTTATGTGAATTACGTATTTGCATATTATTGATTTATATGAATTTGATATTATAGGTTTATAACTCTATAGCCTTATAAGTATATCAGTTTATAGGTTGATAGGTTTATAAGTTTATCTTTGTATCAGCTGATAGAAATATCAAATGATAGGTTTATCAATTTTCAGGATTATCAGCCTGTTACTTACTCAATGAACTCGTTTTGCCACGCAGATAATCTTCATAGCTAATGGCATTTGCTCTGTCACGGGCGTCTTTCTGTTCATTGATGAGTTGTTGTCGTTCGCGCTTAATGGCAGCCAACTGTTGAGTGCGCTCTTTTCGGAATTCTCCAAGGAAAGCAGCGCTGATACGGCGCAGATCGAATGTCTGGTAATCAGTGGTGCCAAAGATGCCGGCAGCATAACCTGCAAAGAATACCATCAACTCTGTCAGCTTGTAAGTTGACATGGTTGCCGCGAGCAGCGAAGCGAAGGCCTTGATCTCGTCAACCACTCCTGTATCTTTGGATGAAGAAAGTTGGAAGATTGCCACCAACTGAACTCTTATCCAATGCACAGCTGCCCCATTGCCGTAGATACGATCCAATGAGCTGAGCGTGGGACAGACCGCAAGATAGGCACGAGTGGAGTGGGAGAGAGCATAGCTCCAGAATCTCGGGCAGTAGGCCAGCTCCATCTCTTCTCGTGAAGGATACTTGGCTAAGAATTGTTTGTCAGCTTCAATAGTCGATGAGGCTGGCAACTGCGTATTCATTGGCACTCTGCTTGGCAGAGACTGCGGAATGATTTCCTTGATTGTCTTTGTTTCCATAGTAGCTTCTTTCTCTGTGTGCCCATTCGTCAACCTTGGTCTTCCAGTCGTTGATTGGTTTTCCGTTTTTTGTCTTCCAACCAGACTTGGAATAATACTCATAGAAGCGAATGGAATTCACTTGATAATTATGTTCCTGAATATAATCATTGACCTCTTCCTGTGTTGGAGGTTTGACAACAACAACTGATACCTTTTCCTGATCAGCAGGCAGAATGATGTTTTCTTGACCTTCTTCAAAAGTTTCTTTATATTCTTTCTTAGGGGTATAAGGGGACCTTCTTTCTGCCGTTTTGTGTTGCTCTTTGTGTTGGGCAGTGTGTTGGATGTCGTGTTGGAAAGTCTCTGCAATACCCTGGTAAGTATCGTAATTACAGATACTTATGGTTAGAGAAGGGTGTGTTGAATACTGTGTTATCTTGTGTGCTGAAATCAGTGTAGCCATGGCTGTACGGATGTTCTGTACGGTAAGTCCTGTTTCCAGAGCCAGCTTGCGATATGACGAACGACACATTCCCCGCTTCTCCTTACCCTCATCCTTGTAGTATGCCTTGAGGATGAGGTGCAAGAAGAGCGCTTTGGCTTTCTGGTCCATGTAGATCTCGTCGTACATGAACGACCGAGGCAGTTTGATGAATCCTTCGTATGGCATAGGCACCTCCTTACTTTGCTGAGATATAATGCTCTGCCATGAAGCTTTCCAAGTCAGAACGCTTCACGTAGATTTTTCTGCCTATTTGAATGAATGGAATCAGTCTGCGGTCGCGATAGGTCTGCCAGGTCTTTTGACAGATTCCGAGCATCTTTCGGGCATTCTCTGATTCAATGAATTCGTCAGAATTATTGCCGGATCGCATGTCCCGAAGTGTCTGCTTGATTTCATTCAGCTCTGACATCATGTTCTCCACGACCACTTGTGGAAGGAGAACCATGACTGTCTGTTGTGCAAAACTTGGTTGCTGAGAAAGGTAGTTATCCTTTGTTTCCATTGCAATACTTCAGACTACCCAGTTGGCAACATGCCCACCTTTGTTCTGATAGATGTTGCAAATATAAAAGGATAGTTTTGAATGTAAAAACAACAAAAATAATAAAAATGCAACTTGTATTTGTTGCATTTTTAGAACAATATAAAAATGTGTTTATGCCTTTATTGTTGTAGAATTTCAACTGTCTTAATGTTTAATAAAATTAACAATATTGTAGAAGGCATGCATACTATTCCTGTTGATTTCCTTCTTCTTGTTTTTCCCAGTAGTGTAGCAGGGCTTGTTTGCGAAGACTCTTGATATAAGCGACAGGAGCATCCTTTCGATCAGATTTCTCCCAGCGGGAAATGAGATTTTCATCTATCATGCAAAATTCCTTTAAGCACTCAACAATTACTCTGCATGCTTCGTTAGTATTAGGATTTCCACATACTTCAAAAGCCAACATGGCAATTTGAAGCCTTTCATTCTTTCGGGGTGTTTTATTAAGTTCTTGAGATAGCTCATCACATTCGTCTTTGAGGAATTCTATTTCCTCATTGAGCTCTTCTAAAGAAATATCTTCTTCAGTATTGTCTGTTGATGCTTCCCCATCCTGGGAGTCATTTTTGATTCGCCCCTCATCTTCATCTTGATCTTCATATATGCATGGGGCGATGCCTTCGGCATAATGTGAAAAGAATTTTCTTCTTATTAGTAGTTCGAGTTCTTTGACGACATCTTTGTTTGTTATCTTGGAACTGAATCTGCCTCCAATAACTATACTAAAGTTTCCCACTTGCCATTTTACCGGCTTTCGCGAATAATCAAACATTGCAATATACTGATTGACAATCTATTAACATTT
>CAJOPE010000070.1 GCA_905236815.1 uncultured Prevotella sp.
CTACAGTTATTAAGGATAACGGCTGTTTAAAGGCCCTCTCTTTGATCTCCCTCACTCGTGGGGGAGATAAGAGAGAGGATATGCCTCATATACTTTATATATTCAATTTTACAGAATAATATTCTGCAACAAAAACTATTTCACAGCAAATATAGCATATTTTTCTGAAAACAAGCGAAAATTTGTCTACTTCCAACAGAATATTTATCTTTGCAACCAGAAATAATGATAGGGCGCCCTACTATAAACTATCATTAAAATGACAAAGAAAACTGAATTAAAATCGAATGTGCTGGGATACCCACGCATTGGCAAGGATAGAGAACTGAAAAAAGCCCTCGAAAGCTATTGGGCTGGGAAGTCTTCTAAGGATGATCTGTTGAATACCGCAAAGGATTTGCGCAAGGAAAACTGGCTGCTGATGAAGGAGGCAGGCATCGACTTGATTCCTTCGAATGATTTCTCACTCTATGATCAGGTGCTCGACCAAACTCTGGCAGTGGGAGCTATCCCTAGCCGCTATCAGACATTGAAGGGCAACAAGCTCGACCTCTATTTCGCAATGGCACACGGCTGTCAGCAAGGGGATAAGGATGTGATTGCCATGGAGATGACGAAATGGCTCGACACCAATTACCACTATATTGTTCCTGAATTTACTAAGGACCAATCGTTTGAGTATTTCGACTCTAAAGCGGTGGAGGAATTCAGAGAGGCAAAGGCTCTCGGCATTCTCACCAAACCAGTAATCATCGGTCCTGTGAGCTATCTGCTTCTGGGAAAAGAAAAAGAGGAAGGCTTTCACCGTCTTGACTTGCTCGACCGCTTATTACCGATCTACGAAAAACAGTTGTGGGCATTGCAGCAGGAAGGTGCTGAATGGATTCAGATTGACGAGCCGCTCCTTGTAACCGATTTGGATGAGAAGGCACGTGAGGCCTATCAGCATGCTTACCAATATCTCGCTGAAAAATCTAAGTTGAAGTTTATCCTCACTACTTATTTCGGAAGTCTGGGCGATAATCGCGAACTCGTGTTGGGACTGCCTGTTCAGGCTATCCATATCGATTTGGTGAAGGCCCCTGAGCAAGTGGATATTCTCAAGAAATTCCCAAAGAATAAAATTCTGTCACTAGGATTGATCGATGGAAGAAATATCTGGAAAAACGATCTCGAGAACTCACATCAGATTGCACATCGCGCAATCTGCGATCTAGGCTACGACAGAGTGCTGCTTTCCACAAGCAGTTCGTTGCTGCACGTACCTTATGATTTAGAGGCTGAGCAGAATGAGGAGGTGCTGCCTGAAAGCATCAAGCGATTTATGGCTTTCGCACGACAGAAAGTGGACGAGCTCGCCTTGCTCAAGGATATTTCCCTCGGAATTAACACCGATGAATGCTTGAAGGCTTTTGTAGCCAACAAACGGGATATTGCTGCAAAACGAAATTCGCAGGAAATTCACGATGCTGCTGTGAAGGCGCGTATTGCATCGTTGAAGGAAAGTGATTACTCGCGCAAAAGCAACTATGCAGAAAGAAGCAAACTTCAACAAGAGGCTTTTCAGCTGCCTCTCTACCCTACTACCACTATCGGTTCGTTCCCTCAAACCAAAGAGGTACGTTCATGGCGTGCCGCCTATAAAAAGGGAAAGATTTCGAAAGAGGAATACACCCGATTGCTGAAGGAGGAAACCCGAAAGTGCATCGAATGGCAGGAACAGGCAGGAATTGACGTGCTGGTACATGGTGAATTTGAGCGAAACGACATGGTGGAATACTTCGGCGAACAGCTCAAGGGCTTTACTTTCACGCAGAAAGGATGGGTGCAGAGTTATGGCAGCAGATGTGTGAAGCCTCCTATTATCTATGGTGATGTCTCTCGACAGAAAGCGATGACGCTGGATTGGTCGAGCTATGCACAGAGTCTTACAAAGAAACCAATGAAGGGAATGCTCACCGGCCCAGTTACAATCCTGGAATGGTCGTTTGTGCGCAATGATCAGTCGCACGAGGATACTTGTCGACAGATTGCATTGGCGATACGTGATGAGGTGCATGATCTGGAGCAAGCAAATATCCGCATCATTCAGATAGATGAGCCTGCTATCCGAGAGGGATTACCCCTTCGCCACAAAGAGTGGGCAGAATACTTGAAGTGGTCGGTAGACTGTTTCCGACTCTCTGCTTCCTGGGTGGAAGACAGTACGCAGATACACACCCACATGTGCTATTCAGAATTTAACGACATCATCGCAGACATTGCAAGAATGGATGCTGATGTGATTACCATCGAGTGTTCTCGCTCGCAGATGGAGTTGCTGGATATCTTCCGCGATTTCCATTATCCAAATGAAATTGGTCCGGGAGTTTACGACATCCATTCTGCTCGTGTGCCGAGTGTTGAGGAAATGGTGAATTTGCTGAAGAAAGCATCTGCACTTATTCCGAAGGAGCGTTTGTGGGTAAATCCTGATTGCGGATTGAAAACCCGAGGATGGGAAGAAACGAAAGCTGCGCTTGAAAATATGATTAAAGCAGCAGAAGTGGTTAGAGGCTAATTCTGCTCTTACTGCTTGCTCGTGGCATACCCACTCTTTGATCTCCCCCGCAAGCGGGGGAGAAATGCTGGATCTTGGGCTTTGCTTATAATTGATGAATTTAAAATACAGTAAGCCGCAATAGCACTCAGCATGTTCCGCAAATGTTAAAAAAGCTAACTCAATGGTTTAGCTGGTCTAAACCGACGGTTTACGACCTC
>CAJOPE010000071.1 GCA_905236815.1 uncultured Prevotella sp.
AAATGTTAATAGATTGTCAATCAGTATATTGCAATGTTTGATTATTCGCGAAAGCCGGTAAAATGGCAAGTGGGAAACTTTAGTATGGTTATATGTATAATGGTTATGCTGTAACAAACTCTAAGGGCATCGCTCCTGAGGGATGGGAGGTTCCATCTTACAATCAGTGGCTTGCTTTAAAGAAATATGCTGGTTCTGCTGCTACCAACTATCGTTCCGACGTAGAGGATTCTTGGGCAGAGGGAAAGAATGGTACTAACCTTACAGGTTTCAACGGTCTCCCTGGTGGTTATTTCAACACAGTAGAGGGTGGTGACGTCCGTGAAGGCTACGAAACCTACTTCTGGTCAAGTACAAGTAAGAAGGATGCTCTTACAAGAACTGAAGCTATCATCCCTTCACGCCTCACGAATGGTAAAAATATCGTAGTAAGCGATATGAACTTACACGATTATATGTTTGGTCACTATATCAGATGTATTAGAAAATAATCACATTATATTATAATAGGAATGGGAGCTCAAAAGGCTCCCATTTTCATTTTTTCGCCGTTTGTTTTCATTATGGGAAATCGTGATGAGATTCGTGAAAATTGACGAAAGTCGGACAAAAGTTTTTTGTACTTTTGCGCCCGGTTTTAATTTTTAATGAATCATAAATCAATGACAAATAGTATGATGCGAAAAATCGCGATGATGGCTTTTGCAGCTGTCGTGTGTGGAAAAGCCTCGGCTGGAGGTTTGATGACGAATACCAATTATCACATTGCTTTCGACCGAATGATGGCAAGAGGCGCCAGCTTCGATATCGATGCGGCTTATAGCAACCCTGCTGGTCTTTCATGGGGACATGATGGCTTGCAGTTCTCGCTCGATTTCCAGAAGCCTTGGCAGAATCGCGATATTACCGTTTCTACTGAGGGTGTTCCTTATAAGGAGTTCAATATGAAATACGAGGGCAAGGCTTCTGCTCCTATCGTTCCTGCTCTCTTTGCTGCTTATAAAAAGAATAAGTTCAACGTATCTTATATGCTCGGAATCGTCGGAAGTGGCGGTTCGGTGAAATATGATAATGGTGTGCCTATGTTCACCATTCCAGTTGTGGGAATGTTGAGCCAATCACAATTTGACCCTGTCACAATGGAACAATCAAGTAGAATGAAATATCAGCTTGATACCAAACTCGAGGGCAAGCAGTATATCTTCGGTAGTCAGATCAACTTCGGCTATCAATTCACCGAGAACTTTGCTGCTGCTGTGGGTATTCGCGCCAACTACTATGATGGTTCCTACAAGGGAAATGTTACCGCAACTTCTATAGAGGGTCAGCCATTTCCTATAACCAATCTACTCGACCTTCAACTCGATTGCAAACAGAAGGGATGGGGTTTTGCTCCTATCATCAGCTTAGATTATCATAAGGGTCCTCTCACTTTGGCTGCTAAATATGAATTCCGCACAAAGTTGGAAACAGAGAATGATACCAAGACTTTGAGCATCGGCAGCATGGGAAAAGTAACCGATGTGAATGCTTTATCAAAGCAAGTGGGCAACGAGGCAACAATGGCTGCTTTATCGCAGACCTCAATGGGAGCTATGGCCGGCAAGATTGGCGGCTATCTCGATGGAGTCAAAACCCGCTATGATATGCCTGCCCTCTTCACTTTTGCTGTAGGCTACGATTTCAGCGAGAAATTGCGCGGTACTTTGGAGTATCATTTCTTCGACGACAAGAATGCGAAGATGGCCAACGACCGTCAGGAGACACTCAACCGCGGAACTTTCGAGTATCAGGCTGGTGTGGAATATGATATCAATGAGAAATTCACAGTAAGTTTAGGTGCTCAGCGCACCGACTATGGTTTGAGCGATGACTATCAACAAAATACATCTTTTGCCTGCGATAGCTGGAGCGTTGGCTTCGGTGGTGCCGTTAATCTGAATGAGCACATCCGCATCAATGCAGGCTATTTCATTACCCTCTATGAGGACTATAAAAAGAATACACAATACTTACCATCGATAAACACAACAGAAACCTATTCACGTACCAACAACGTGATAGGCATTGGTATAGACTATAAATTCTAACTCAGGATTTCTACTCTATTCTCTTTAATTCTGTGAGCGTATCTCCATTGGCGTCATTCCGAACTGCTTTCGCACGTAGGTGACAAAGAAGGAGAGGTTTTTAAAACCCGTTCGCTCACAAACCTCCTTAAGCGTCAGATTGGTATGGCAGAGATGGAAACGTATGTCTTCCTTCGTATATTGCCTTATCCACTCTGACGCTGTTTTTGCGCTATATTTCGAACAGAGTTTCGACAGATATTTTGGGGTAATGGAGAGCAGATCGGCATAATGCGATACAGGCTGATGCTTGATCTCACTCTTGGTAAGCTGCTGCAGGAATTTATTGAAGAGCACCTTACCATACGATTCCTCATCGGAAATATTCGACTGAAGGGTATCCATCACACTACAGATGTCGAGCAACATTCCCCTTATAACTGAGCGCATCGCCTCTACTCGATTGCTACCTTCGGGATGTTTCATCTTATAGCGAAGCAACTGATAATAGCAGAGATATTGCTCCTTCAAAGCCTCAGGAAGCTCCATATTATGGATTTTCTGATCATAAACGAAAAGATTCCACTGTCCGATCTTCGGACCTAATAGTGAGTGGATGATCTCGCTGGAAAAGCAGATGGCCTTTCCCATGAAGTCATCGCTCATATCATAATCGGTAAGGGTGGAATCTGGAGCAGTAAGCACTACCTGTCCCTCGCGGAAATTCAATCGCTGTCCATTGAAGTTAAAGCTACAACTTCCTTGTGTACAGATGACTACGACATAGGGATGAAGATGCAGGGGATGAAGATGTTTCTCTTTCACGATGCGATCGACAAGGGCGATCTCGCCATCGTGATAAGTCACAAATTTAAGTTCTTGACTCAATTGAGCCATGTCTAATTCATAAATAATTTGCTTTTCCGCTTCCATTCTTCGCTTATTTGGCGGTAAAGTTAGTTCTTTTTGAGCTAATATCAAATAGCTTATCGCATTTTTATCACATTTTTCTTTTGAGAGAATTCTGTTTGTATCAAAGAAATGAATAAATATTACCTCATTCCCTCAACTTTTGAACATGCTATAGAAGGATGATCAAACTATATTTCTCCCCCATTCGTGGGGGGAGACAATCATCCATCACCCGATAATCAAAGAGAGCGTATGCCAAAAGATTAAACTGCAAAGCTAATTACAATCTAGATAGCTCATAGAATAATCTAGCTATACTTCTCCCCCACTCGTGGGGGAGATGGAGAGAGGGTATGCCACAAGATTAGGCTAAAAGACTAATATGAAATTAGCAAATAAAACTTGCTCGTGGCATACCCTCTCTCTTATCTCTCCCACAAGTGGGCGAGAAGAAAAGGACATTACTCGAAAATCGGGGAAAAATAATTCACAACTAATCAATCATCCATCACCGATAATCAAAGAGAGCGCATGTCAAAAGATTAAACTGCATAGCTAATTACAATATAGATAGCTCATAGAATAATCTAGCTATACTTCTCCCCCACTCGTGGGGGAGATGGAGAGAGGGTATGCCAAAAGATTAGGCTAAAAGACTAATATGAAATTAACAAATAAACCTTGCTCGTGGCATACCCTCTCTTATCTCTCCCACAAGTGGGCGAGAAGAAAAGGATATTACTCGAAAATCGGGGAAAAATAATTCACAACTAATCAATCATCCATCACCGATAATCAAAGAGAGCGTATGCCAAAAGATTAAACTGCAAAGCTAATTACAATCTAGATAGCTCATAGAATAATCTAACTACACTTCTCCCCCACTCGTGGGGGAGACAATCATCCATCACCGATAATCAAATAGTCTCCTATATAGTATTCAGTATAGAAACTTTAAAAGAAATTATCTTTCTGTATAATTGGTATATCGGAAAGCAGGAATACCAATAGCCATTACAGCCTGGATTTCATCCTCTACCCCAAGAATATCCTTCAGCTTCTGCTTATCGCCCTCCTCATAGGCATTACAAACATAACCGAGATATACCTGACTGATACCCAATACCTGTGCCATCAAAGAACAGTTCTGATAAGCCAACTGACTATCACGCAAGCCCATACGATGATTTGAAGTGAAAACAATGAGTTCCTTGCATCCACGAAGGATAGGATCCTTGCCTCGCTTGGCTGCCTTCACCAAGCCCTCGAGCATTGCTGCTCCAAAATAACCATCGGCTGATGCTTCCTCACCACTCTCACGCATCTTCTTCGCCATATCGCCAAAAGTGTCGAGAACATAATCTTTCACTTTTTCCAGACGTTCTGCGTCGTTTACGCGGGTGATCTTTACCATACGGTTGTTTACGGCTGTTGGTGCATAATAGCCAGCCTCGATGATCTGCTCAACCTCACCATCCTGCAAAGAACGATCGGTGAAAGTACGGTTGGAGCGACGAGCATGCATCAAATTCATCAGCTGCTCGGCAGATGGCATATTATGATAATCTATCTTATGAACTTTCTCGTACGAAATCTCACTATGTTCGATAGCAGCCTTTGGACAAACATCCACACAATGACCGCAGAGAATGCAGTTATCGGCCTTTACCACACGAACTGGAGTGAGCTTCTCCAATTGCATAAAAATGTGAGGAGGACACACTTTGGTACACTTACCACACTTAATGCAACTATCTGTATTAATGCTAATTGTCGTCATTCTGAAAATATAATCTTTTTGATTTGTGGGGTGCAAAGGTATAACTTTTTCTTGATATTAACGAATAAAATGCTAGTTTTCTATCTTTCTGCAACTTTCAATCCCCTCATTTCCAATTAATTTTGTAACTTTGCTGCCATGTATAAGATTATTGTTCTCGATTTAGACGGCACTCTCACGAATGCCGAAAAGAAAATAACTCCTCGCACCCGTGAGGCGCTCATGAAGGCGCAGCAGAAGGGAGCGCGTATCGTTCTGGCCTCTGGCCGACCAACTTATGGTATAGTTCCTATTGCTGAGGAATTGGAAATCGCCAAGTATGGTGGCTATATCATGGCCTTCAATGGTGGTAAGATAACCAACTGGGAATCTCGCAAAACTATCTTCGAGCAGAAGTTGGAAGATGAATTGGTTCCTCAGATCTACCAGCAGGCAATGGATGCACAAATGCAGATCCTCACCTATCGAGGAGAGGAGATCCTCGCCACTAGCGATACCGACGAATATGTGCAGCACGAGGCTTTCATCAACAAGATGCCTGTAGCAGCTACAGCAAATTTCCTCGAGGAAGTGGAATACCCTGTAAACAAGTGTCTGGTGGTGGGCGAACCTACTGCGCTTCATCAGCTGGAACTGAAAATGGCAAAGCAGATGGAAGGAAAAATCAGTGTTTATACCTCGGCACCTTTCTTCCTGGAGTGTGTACCTTTGAATATCGACAAGGCTGCATCACTCGACCGTTTGCTCAAGCTCTTGAATATAACAAAGGAGGAAGTTATCGCCTGTGGAGATGGTCACAACGACCTCTCGATGATTGAGTATGCAGGCCTCGGAGTTGCAATGGCCAATGCCGAGGAGGACGTGAAGGCTGCTGCCAACTATGTTACACTCTCAAACGAAGAGGATGGTGTGGCTGCTGTTGTAGAGAAATTCATGCTTTAATATCTGCTTATGACCAACGATTTGAAAAAAGTCATCATCATTGGGGCGGGTGCCGCTGGATGCTTTGCCGCCATTGAGATTAAACGCCTTCGACCTGATGTTCAGGTAACGCTCGTCGAAAAAGGTAAACGACCGCTGGCCAAAGTTGCCATCACGGGTGGTGGAAGATGCAACCTTACCAACTCTTTCGCTCAGGTGAAGAGTATGGAACATGTATATCCGAGAGGTCATCGATTGATGAAAAAGCTCTTTCATCATTTCTCGCATGAGGATGCCTACGATTGGTTTGAGAAAAGTGGTATCCGACTGACTACTCAGGAGGATGAATGCGTTTTCCCTCAATCGCAGGATGCAATGGAGATTGTGAATAATCTCTTATGGCAGATTCGCAAAAGTGGCGTGCAGATTCTCACGGAAACTAAAGCGGAGGTACTTCAGCAGAAAGAGGATGAATTTGTACTCATCACCAATAAAGGGGAATTGAGGGGCGACAAGGTATTGGTGGCTACTGGTGGCCATCCTTCTGCTACCGGCTATGAATTTCTCTCCATCTTAGATATCGAACTCATACCTCTTCAGCCAAGTCTCTTCTCATTCTGTCTTGACAATGCAAAGTTGAAAGAACTGATGGGAACTGTAGTAAAGGAAGCTCAGGTGAGTCTGCCTGGAACAAAGCTGAAGGCCGAAGGTGCCCTGCTCATCACTCATTGGGGCATAAGCGGTCCTGCCGCACTGAAGTTATCATCCTATGCTGCCCGGATTCTCGCCGAAAAGAATTATGTGGCCGATATTAGCATCAAATGGCTTTGTGAAGATCAGCAGGATATTCAGGAGGAACTTTACGAGCTCTCCATCCGAAATAGCGACAAGAAAGTTACAAGTGTCTATCCTCAGGCATTCAATGCAAGATTGTGGGCACACCTCATCAGTCGTTCCTCGATTTCACCGGATGCCCGATGGAAAGCCTTGAATGGCAAGGACATGAACCGACTGCTCAACACACTCACCAACGACACCTACCACATGACGGGTAAAAATCGTTTCAAGGATGAGTTTGTTACCAGCGGAGGAGTGTCGCTGAACTCACTTAACCAGAAAACACTGGAGGCCAAGAATCACAAAGGACTCTATTTCGCCGGTGAGGTAACCGATGTGGATGCTATCACGGGTGGTTTCAACTTGCAGGCTGCATGGACAATGGGCCATGTTGCAGCTCAGGGCATCTGCAAGGAGAACGAATAATCCCCAAAATATATACTCCCGTTCATTAATCGCTATCAATGAACGGGAGGTGTTTTCTAATACACTATTGAAATAAACCAAATTAGCAGTTTTTTCACTGCTTCTTAAATCTAATAATACTTTATATATATCCCTATTTAGGATCAACTTTATAGTGGAAATAATCCACATCTACATAGCCACCTGCTTTCTGTGTGGCATAATTGAAGATAGCTAGACGGGTGCCCATAAAGAAGCGCATGAAATCGTAGCGCATCTTGAAATCCTTGATCAGGAGTTTCCAATTCTTGCCATCTGTACTATACGAAAGCTGGGCAAGATCTTTTCCTGGATGAAAATCGGCATCGATTTTGAAATATACGATGCGGGCTTTTATAGGTGTAACCGAAAGAACTGAATCTTTCACGCCAATTACTCCTTTATCTTTATGCTCGAGTTCCACCGATTGCAGAGCTGCCTCAATGAACCGCTTGCCGCCCATCTGCTTTACCTGCAATAAGGCTGCATCATTTTGGAAAGCTGAAAAACCAGCAACATCTCCACTTCTCATTTGCGAGACATCCATCTTTACGATGGCCGAACAACTTGGTCCTTCTGTACGCTGACTAATGGTATTTGGTGCCAAAAAGAGATTCTTAGAGATTCGTGAAGTTTTCAGACGAAGCCATCCCTTACGTTCTTTCAAGCTCCAGGCTGCATCCACAGGATTGTGATTCCATTGCCAGTCGAGATTGAGCTTTTCGCTATCAAACTCATCCGATGAAACAATTTCGCCTCCACTATAGCCACTAACTGGCTTTTCCATTTCGTATGGTATCTTACCGTTTTCATCACCAAGCATTGGCCATCCATCAATCCATCGGCAAGGTTCAAGGGTAAGCACACGGCCCACTCCACCTCGGTCTTGGAATATGATTCCCCACCAACGTCCATCCTTGCTATCCACAATGGTACCCTGACCAACTTTTGGGAATCCACCAAAATCGGTCTCAAGGATTACCTTCTTTTCGTAAGGTCCCTCGATTTTATCCGAACGATAGCAAACCTCTCTTCGTCCGGTTTTTGGCCAAGAGATCATAAGAAGATAATATTTTCCATCCTTCTTGATAACTCTACTTCCCTCGAGAAGTCCTGTTTCGGTAGAATCACGCTGCATAATCTGGCGTTCTGTTCCAGGAATCACATCCGAGAGATCCTGCTTCAGCTCAATCATCTGACCTGTTCCATACACCACATACACTCGATTATCATCGTCGAAGAAAAGAGTAGCATCGTGGAAATGGCGAAGTCGGGAAACCGTATTCCAAGGTCCTGCCGGATTTTCAGCCGAACAGATATAAGTCTCACCACCAGGATTATCATTAGGCGCAAAAAGCGCATATAACTTTCCATTATGATACTTTAGCGAAGTAGCCCACTGTCCTCGACCATAAACCGTTCCTTTCTCCATATTATATTTAGGAGAATCAGTAAGTCGAGGGAAAATGTAGCCGATTGTCTTCCAGTTCACTAAATCCTTGGAGTGCATTATTGGTGCTCCAGGCATCAAATGCATAGTGGTGGAAACCAGATAATAATCATCCCCCACACGGATAACATCAGGATCTGGCACATCCGACCACAAAACTGGGTTACGAAAACTATCGGCCAGAGTTGCCGCTGCAACACCCAGCCATAGTCCCAAAATCCAAAATAACTTTTTTATCATTGCTTATTTATAATTACATTATTTTTTAACATTTGTGCAGATAGACACTCTGGAAATCGACACCAAAGAGACATATCTGCAAGATATATTATACAAATTTCGAAAGAAAATGCATACATCAAAATTATATCGGACGCAAAATTAAAAGATTATATCGAAAAGGACTTTCAAATTCGTTTCATAACCTTTAAAAATCATAGAAGAAAAGACATACAAAACGAATAAACAAAAGAAATGAAACAACAAAAAAAAAAATCCTCCTGACTAACCTAACAATAAGGAAGACAGGAGGAGCCGTTTAATTTCTTTTTGAAACCAAAATATGCAGTATCACTACTGCCTCTAAATCTAATAATACAAAAATATCTAGTTGTCGGTTGATTAATTTTATCTTTAGAAAGCTATTGTCGAATAACTATTAATTACTATTTGTGTACAAATATAGCAAAAATATTAAAATACATCATCTATATTTGTATCAATTTACTTAAAAAGTAACTCATTTGAACTTTTTTGAACTTTTTTGAACGAATATGAAACTTTTTCTGATTTCTTGATACTACATAAAAGAAAAATTTCTATCTTTGCCAACATAAACAGTATTTAATGAATTATTATATTTGACTATTCAATGAACTACATTTTTATTACTGGTATCGTATTATTCGCATTAATAGCGATAATGAAAATCAAACTACCTCAATTTAATAAAATTAAGGAGGGCTGTTCTATTGACACAAAGGAAGCTGCGAAAAAAGTGGTTGGTCAATTTAAGGACAAAGGGTATTTATATGTTGGCTTTTGCAATGAATGCAATGGTCAGAGATGTTATCTTCTCGTAAAGGATGACCTTGAGGTTGTTATTCACCCAACTGTTCATCCTGAAGGAGAAAATGATACTATTGATGTGTTTGTAAATGGCCAAAAGAAAATGAGCCTACCTGTCATTGGTAAAAAGCTCGGAAAAATGATCGAGCCTAGCAACAACCTAGTGGCTTCGGCAGTATAATTAAAGCAACAAACGGCGAATTTCCTATCGGAGATTCGTCGTTCCACTTTAAAAATTACAATTTAAGCAATTCCATAAGGGGTACTCTTCAATAATTCATTTCCCCAGATGTTTAAGAGGTTTTTGTAAACTCTTGCTGCTTTCTTTACTAATACAAATAACTTTTCCATAATCTTTCTACCTTTAAATTACAGTCAATACTTATTGACGTTTAAATCTGTTATCCATTTGTCTTTTGACAATGCAAAAGTAGAAACTAATTTTGAATAAATCAATAGTAAATTGCGATTGTGTGCGCACACATGCATATTATTTGATATAAATCAAGTGTGCATGAATTTAAAGGAAAATTAGTGCCGCAATGCAGAAACCTCTATAAATCCCCAAAAACCAACTTTACGGTAGGCTTCTGTAGATCCTGCAGGAATAACAAGCGTACAAAGTTCGCGTGTATTGTCATCAAAAGCCGCTTTGAAGTTCAACGGAGTCTCAATCATCGAATATACCGTATTCAAAGAAGAACAAAACTTAAAAGCCATTTCACCAATAGAATGCACATTCTTTGGAATAGTAACCGACGTAAATGGACATCCATCGAAAGCCATCTCTCCAATAATCTGCAAGCTATCCGGCATTTTTAGATACTTAAGATTATGACAACCATAAAAGGCGCAAGTCTCAATACTCTGTATAGTCATCGGAATGGACACCCCACGGAGATTATCACATCCCTCGAAAGCACTGGTAGGAATAGAAGTTATCTTCTCAGCTAAAATTGCTACGGAATCAATCTTAGTACAATAATTAAAAGCATTATCTGCTATTTTTGTAATTTCAAACTTACGTCCTTTCGACATCACTAAATTTGAAATCTTAACTAAACCTGATTTTGAAGGTGGACACTGGAAGACTTCAGCGGTATTTTCTTCCTCAGATAGAATATTGTATTTAATTCCGTCGATCTGAAATCCGCCTAAATCCTGAGCATATGACTTGCCAGCAAAAAAAGACAAAGTCATTACCAAGAGAGATATGATATACGCATTATTCATGCCTAATCCACCAATTGTAACCTTATTAATATTATACAAGTGCAAAGATAGAACAAATTCTCGAGATTATCAATATTAAAAGCAATCAATTAATAAAAATTACCTGTTGACAGAATTATATATTGAAAACAGTGAAATAGTTTACGAATAAAAGTAGTACACATCGTTGGTCATCGGTAACTTATTATGGTCAAATAACATAGCTGCATACATCACACTATAGTAGAGTAAATATACGTGAGAATTGATTCATCAAAGGTATAAAATTTAACCTGGATAATTCATAGAAGAGAAAAACAGAGAAAAATGAAAATAACTTTTCGGTTTTTTATTTTCTTAATCGCAACTTACTGACTGATAGTGACTTTGACTGAAAGCAATTTTCTCGAACTTTTTTTTGATAACAGACTCAATCTATTTATTGGCAATAAGACAAAGCAAATACTCTTATGTCTTCCTACTCACAAAATACATCGAGAAACTCCACGCAAGGTCGATGTGTTGAAATGTTAAAAAAGCTAACTCAATGGTTTAGGTGGTCTAAACCGACGGTTTACGACCTC
>CAJOPE010000072.1 GCA_905236815.1 uncultured Prevotella sp.
CTGTATAGAAATTATAGGTCCCTTTGGCTTATAATATTTATGCAAAAGAGAAGAAAGTAGCTACTTTGTCAGCAGCCTCGGGGAGATAAGAGAGAGGGTATGCCACAAGAGACCCACTCTCAAGCGGATATTTCTAAGGCCAATTATGCTTTTAATCTTTGTATGAAGGAGGCAAAGCTTCATGAGGTAGATTTAAATGTAGAGGGTGCTCGACATAATTCACTGCTATCTATTCTTTCTGTTGGTGCATCAAGATTGATAGCAAGAGATCTAATGAACGAAGTCCTAAAGCTTCACATGCCAAATAATTGGGATGATGAGAACATCCAGCAGTTGCTAGATGATTTCTACAACAACTATAACAATACAAAGGTGATGTCGCAGGCATTGAGAGATATTCATGCCAAGGTAATGAATTTCAACGGAAATACCTCACAAACTCTAAATGTGGTTGAGGATGAGGATCTTGATGATCTCGAGCCTTATGAGGTGAAGATTCCAAAGATTGATGAGGAGCATCTTCCTCTCGGATTTAAGGCTTCAGTTCGAGGAGTACCAGATAATCTGAAGTGGCCAGCAATCGTTGCTGCCCTCCCTATCGCAGCAACTTACGCTGATTCAGTAACGGTTCGCTATTGCGATGGCAAAAAGCAGCAGTTGCAGTTGATGTCAATCATTGTGGGTGCTATGGCATCAGGAAAATCAGCCTGTATGGATGTCTTTGGAAAGTGGGCGCGAATTTTCTACGAAGAGGATGATGCAAACTTTGAGGAGGAGCAGGCCATCAAGACTATGAACCGAAACAAGCGACAGAATGAGCGAGGAATTGAGACAGATCATAAGCCGGTTCATATCGAAGCATTCAAGGCTTCTGAAGCACAGCTTTGTCAGCGAATTAATGATGCAAAGGGACACTCTATTTGCTCTGCGGGTGAGGAGTTGGATGATCTGGTAATGTCAAACCAGGGTGCTTTAGGAAACAAGATGCCGCTTGCCCGCCTAGGTTTTGATGGTGGCCGATACAAGCGAGATATGGCAGGAACACAATCAGTATCTATCAACGTGAAGCATGTTAGGTGGAACTGGATGGTAACTGGAACTTGGGGACAATTCAATAAGCTCTTCCGAAAGGATAATATTGAGAATGGACTTTCAACTCGAGTCCTGGTCGCAGAAATGCCAGACATGACATTCGCTCCTATGCCACAATATACCACCGAAGATCCTACCATTCAGGAGGAGATCGACAAGGCTTGTGAGATTCTTCGATCAAAGGAAGGTTTCTTTGATACACCAAAACTAAGAGAAGCCATCTACAACTGGCAGGAGAATGTGAGAATTACCGCCGAGAAGAACATGGATAATCCTAGAGGTGTATTCCGTAAGCGTTCTGCGGTTATCGGGTTCCGTGCGGGTGTGATCGCCTTCCTTCTCAACAATGAGCAGGAGACCGAGGATGTTATAAAGTTCGCCCTCGACATCGCCCAATATACTATGGAGGAGCAGGTGAAGTGCTTCGGTCCGCTGCTGATGGACAATACAATATCTGCTGTTGGGGAGTGTGAGCGAAAGACCAATAATTCAACGATCTTCGACCAATTGCCTATGGAGTTCTCGGCGAAAGACCTAAGAGTTTTCAAGGGGTATGATACACCAAAATCTACGATCAATTCATGTTTCCGAAATTGGTTAAAGCAGGGATGGATTAGACAGATTAAGCATGGTGTATATATGAAGATACAAAAAGAGTAAAGTACGAAGTACGAAGTACGAAAGTACGAAATAAGCTTTTGACATAGTAACTCTTTATAGACATAGTATCTTTTCAGAGACATAGTAACATAATAACATATTTTTTTAAACATACTTCTCCCCCGTTCCACGGGGGAGAGGAAAAGGATAAAGAAAGGAAAATTAAAATGAAATTAATATTAGAAAGAATCGCAAATCATGCTAATTATTGTATCGGTAAATTGTATCGGGCTAACGAAGGCCCTCTCCCTGAAGGGGAGAGCGGGGAGAGAGGTCTGTACCTCTGTGACACTCTCGAGCCTCACGATGCTGGTTTCACCTGCAACTGGGATGTTCACGACATCAAGGAGGCGAAGGAGAAGGCGTTTGGACCTTGTGCATCCCTACCACCGAAGTAAATATGCTCTCACCTCAGGAGCGGGAATCAGAAGGATTGATGGGCTACTATCCAGTACTCATCACCAAATCACCTAAGTTTGGCAAGTGGCTGCCGCAGGTGATCGGAGTGCCAGGTTATGCGGGCATCCGCATCCATGGTGGCAACTATCCTAAAGATACCGAAGGGTGCATCCTGCCTGGCTGGAACCGTCACAAAGGAACGGTGGAGGATTCGCAAAAGGCATTGCACATCATTATGCAGTGGATGCAGCGAGCATTCGAGAAGGGCGAAAGGGTTACCCTCGAAATTCGTCGAAAGTATTAAAGAAAGAGATAGGGGCGCATTTTACGCTCCTATCTCTTAATTATTTGAAACTATAGCATACTTTAGGGAATATCAAACGAAAAGAACGAGTTTAACCAAGTTCAATTTGTGCATATTTGGCTTAAATATTGCAATTTATCACACTGTAATTTGCTTTCAAATAAAAAAGTTCCTCCATATTTTGAGTTAAGTCATTGTGTATCTTGACTTTAACTATGGAGGAACTTCTCGGAATTGACTATATTGTCCTAAGCAAACTCTTAAAAATTACATAGGTGTAATGATGGGTATCTAAATCGAAAAATATAAGAAGAGTTACTCCTATTGATTAATTAATTGCATGGAAATGAAAATAAAATGCTCCATCATTTGCAAATTTCAATACTTTGTATTACATTTGCAGACAATTAATTCCTTTGTGCTTATGAATACAATATCAATTACACCCAAAAAACAATCTGTGTCATTCCGATGGGATTCTGCATTAGTAGAAGCTCTAAAAGAAATTGCTAAAAAACAAAATAGGAGTTTAAGCAACTTCACAGAAACAATATTATCCCATGCTATTAAGGCTGCAGAGGGAGAAGTTGACATTCCTAATACAAAAACTAAAGCTGCAATTCAAGAAACTATGAAGCATCAAGAGGAAGTAGCTAGAGGAACAGACAATGGAAAAGATTACGTTGACCTTTCGAGTATAGAGGATATGTTGAAATCAGCAGGAATATGAGAAACATACATCAGTCTAGTCAATATAAAAAAGATTTGAAACGTTATGCAAGAGATAATGAAGTGATCAAAAAGCTGTTTATGATTTTAAAGCTACTTGCAGAAGAAAAGGCGATACCAAGGGAATTTAAGCCGCATATTCTTACAGGCGACTATAAAGGATTATGGGAATGTCATATAGAGAATAATGTATTATTGATCTGGATTGACAAAGACATAGTGGAATTAGTAAGGCTAGGATCTCATTCTGAATTATTTGAAAAGGGAAGAAAAAGATAAAGAAATAAAGCGTAAGCAATCGATTTGCTTACGCTTTTTTAAGTTCAAAGCTCTATTGGTGGAAAAACACATTATATTTTTCATTCAATTTAAAAAAGTTCCTCAATAACTTGGGATGGCGAAGACCGCATCGACAGTCTTTGTGCCCGAATTAATCCTAGTAATTATTGTAAGAGTTACCCGATTTTGTTGTCATAACATTATCTGATTAAAATTCTACTAATTCGCATTATAATGTTCCTCGCATTTTTGCAATACAAAGGTAAAAAATATATTGAATACATACAAAAAAAATAACATCAAATTAATGAAATAAATAATAACAAGCCCCGACTCATCACGAGCCAGGGCTTTTATTGTCCATGAAGTTTTATTACCTTTCAGTAATTATTTTAAGTAAAATTATTAACTTAGTCATCCCAGATACTTCTGGTTTTCGGGTAGGAACACTGAGGTTGTCCCACTTCTTCCTCGGGCAGAATCTCATTCGACTTCGCGTTTCCACCACCCCAATACTCACTTGCTCCGGCCAGCAAGTCCTCCTCATCGATGCCTGCATAAGCGATTACCGGTTTTATATATTGTTTTCTCATAATCGTATTACTTTATTTAATGAATATCTTCTTTCCGTTGCGAACTACAATTCCCTTGTAATTTTTACCGACCTTCTGGCCAGAAAGGTTATAGAGTTGGGCTCCCTCCTGCTCCATTTGGATTTCTGTAGAAGAAATGCCTGTAGTTGCTTCATCCTCAATGATGACATCCAAACTCTTGGCTCTCACTCTAGGGGCATAGATATACGCACGACCAGCATCGATCCATGCTCCAGGAACAAATCTTACGAACTTGCCCTGATAGATTTTTCCTTGCTGAGCCCCTGCAAAGCCAAAGCATCCCCCAAAGTTTCGGTCGGTAAAATCATAGCGTGTGAAACAACCATTAAGGCCAATTTCTCTCTGTGGGTTTTCAAGACTAGTAGGCCACAACGTAACACGTTCAAACTCAAGTAATTTCATACCATCACGCCCCTCGGCAGGCTTGAAGATATAAGGTTTGTTTGGCTCTGTCTGTGATACTCTTGCCAATACTACACCTGTTTCATCCTCGTTGATGCCTCTGTATTCATAGAAGGTACCCAACCTTTCATCACTATGCATAGAAAATGGGAGGAAAACAGTGCAGTAGCCATTTCCGGCAGTGAACTGACGATCGTAATTTAATTTTTCTACTAACACATTTATTCCAAGATTGAGAGGCTGACCATCCTTTATTGTGAAATTACGACAAAAACCAGTTCCATTGCTAGAGATTGTAATATAGCTATCGGCTTCAATTTTATTAATATCGCGAAGTTTAGGACAATTATCTACTCCAAGCAGCTGTCCCACATCCATACCTTTCACCTTTGTGAGAACAAATCCATTATTGAAGTAAACATTATTATAATAGCCGTATTCCTCATCAAAACCATCAGAATACTGACTGCAGATATTTCTAATCAATCCAGTTCCTATCGTTGCAGCCTTAAAGTATCTCTTATTAATAGAATTAATGGCGCTTTCGGTGTAGCATACACAATCCATAATTGTTCCACCCTTATTTTCACCTGCGATACCACCAAGTATATCTTTATTATTGCTGAGAACATTATCGGATATACATCCTATGATACGTCCACTATTATATCCAACCAAACAGCCGATATTCTTGGTTTTATTACCGCCATCTACTCTACCACCTTCAACCTGACACAATTCTATGGTACCATTGTTAATGCCAGCAATCACACCTACATCCTCTTCATTACTAGAGACGTATGCGTTTCTAAACCGAACATTTTTAACAGATCCTGCCTTCTTTTTCTTTTTCAATCCATCCAATACAGTTCCTGTACTGATTCGGCTGAATAGCGGATAAGCATTCTGATCTTGGCGTCCCTGATTGAAATTGATGATTTCAAATCCATTTCCATCAAAATCTCCTATATATTCACGTATTGGCGTCCAGTCATTATTTTTGCTGTATTCGCTGAAATCGATATTCGTCTCGAGTTTTGCATTGGTTCTTGGTCCCATTTTCAGCAAATCTCCTACTGAATAAATAGGCAAATAGTCAATCTGGGAATAATTAACATTTACTTCCGTGTCATGAGTCACTGGTGTTGAGCCAGAGAACCCACCATCAAAAGTCATTTTATAATAAACATTACTGTAAGAACTAAAACTACCGAAAATCTCTTCTAGGGTAGGCAGAGTTGTTACACATTTACCATCGTTTGCATAGCGCACAGCAGCCTCGCGTCCATCTTTGAGGAAGCTAACTTTCCATACAAGCTTTCTTCTATCGGTAGTGAGATCAGGGAAAGTATCCTTTCCTATTTCCATTCCCCATATTACCTCATCACGATTATCCTGCAGATCATGAGCATAATGAACAAAGTCCTCATGTCGACTGTTCAAAATATTGCTTTTCGTTGTCACAGAACCATCCTTACAGATTGTCAAACTGTGATGCAAAGTTCCTGGGCCAATGAAGAGGTTATCACTCATATCGATTTGCATATAAGGTGGTCTATTATCATCTTTTTCAATAGGATTCTTATACAAACAGTCGTTATAAGTATTGCCAGTACCCGTTCCAACAAATCCTCCAATCTTTTGCTTTTTAGCCTTCACTTTTGTATCGAACCGAATTTTCACGTCAACTCGACACTTTGTAAAGGTGGTGTTATTAGCAAGATATACAATACCACCACCATTCGCTCCACTATATGAAACATTTCCTGTAACATTCAAATTCTTGATTGTTGCATGTTGAGTGATATTAAACAAGCTATTGCCATCATCCCAATGCACTTTATCCAGATAGATGGTGTGCCCTTGTCCATCGAAAGTTCCTCTATACCCTATAGTAGGCTTGATAGATGAGTTTTTGGAGGTAAGATGGATATCTTTGGTTAGTTTTGCACACAATATTGAATTATCTTTAGTAGGGTCGCCAAATTGAGGTTTCACCAGCTGGGCAAACTTCTCCCAATCGTCTGCACTGCTAATGCTCATAGTGGCATCATAGTTCACCACATAGCTAAATTTCGTTCCTTTATACTTACTATCATTATCAACATAAGCCTCAATGGTCGCTTTTCCCGACTGGCGTCCTCCAACCAATTTACCATTAAATACAGAAATAACATCTGGATTCAGCGAATTCAAGGTAACAGTTCCTTTAAAGTCGTTCTTGTCATATCTCACCGTTGGTGTGAAAACATTCGAAACATTCATATCGTACTCGCCCTTGTCAACCCATGCCTTGATTTCTTCCTCAGGTTTGTCAATAATATAAAATTCCATCGTCTCAAAGCTAAAATTATCATTATCACTACACTTGAATGTTGGATCATTTTGGTCGAAATATTGATACTCAATAGACCAGACAGGGTGATCAGTACCTCTCTTGAATACTTTATATCCATGAGCATTAAGAGCCGAGACTGAGCCCTCGGTATCATCTTTAAATACCGCTTTCTTAATTCTATAATCTTTATATGCATGAAAAGTAAAAGTACCACCCTTATCGACCATGAAGTTACGGTTTGACATTACGACATGCTGGCTCTGGAAGATAGCATAATCACCAGGGTCTTTGCTTTTCGCCTCAAACTGGATGTAACCGATGCTGAATTCGGCATCATCTTTTTTTATATACAATTGGAAAGTCTTAGGAGACTCCCATTTTACATAATGAAGGGGTTTACCAAAATCAGCACATTTAATCGTCACCTTATATTCCCCTGCATAGGCATGCACGATAGCCGTGAGCAATATTAACAACGTAAAGAGTAATTTAATTTTGTTCATGATAAGTTAATTTTGATTACATTTATTATCTGTTCAAATTAAGAAAAGTTACACGCAAAAATACAAAAAACGAACTATTTCCACTTATCATCTCAAAAAAATCGCTTATCATCTCAAAAAAATGCCAATAGCTTAAAAACACTGATGATGTTTCCCGAAATTCATCAAAAGGCTTGGAATATAATATGCGAAGAAGTTTATTCCTTATGTAAGAAATCCATCATTCACATTTAATACCATTTTTCAACCTAAACTAATAATCCTTATTAATAGCTACCGACAAATTGCCTGGGATATTCTTGCCTGAATAGAAATATATCGCTAATTTTGCAGACGTATGGAAACTAGAGAAGTCAATAAGATAGAGAAATTGAGTATTTTCCAGCGCCCAGTATGGGCTGCTATCTTTGCATTTACAGCTGCATTCTTATGGGGATGGGCCTATCCGCTTATAAAGCTTGGATTCGCCGATTTCGGGATTTCCTCGGAAATGACGGGCAGCAAAATGCTCTTTGCCGGAATACGTTTTAGTATTTCGGGATTCATCATCCTTCTTGTGGCTAGAGTCACACATCGCTCTTTCAGCATCAAGCAATCGTATGAAGGAAAGAAGTCGGCCGCCATGGGATTTCTCCTTCTCTTTGCACTTCTCAACACTACCCTGCACTATGCTGCCTTTTACATTGGTCTCTCGCATAGTCAAGGATCAAGAGCGGCCATCCTTAATTCGCTGAGTGTATTCACTGTTGTGATTCTTGCCTGCGTATTCTTCAAGAGCGACAAGCTAACAGCAAGGAAGATCATTGGATGTGCCATTGGCTTTCTGGGAATTCTCTCCCTCAACCTTGGAGGTAAGGAAAGTGGATCGCTAACCTTTCTTGGGGATGGCATGATTATTCTCAATGCGCTATGTGGGGCCTTTGCCGGATTAATGACAAGAGGGGTAAACAAGCGGGTGGACGTTTTCGTTGGAACGGGATATAGCCTGGGGATTGGTGGAACACTTCTTGTCGTTCCCGGACTGCTGATGGGTGGAGAACTTCCTCGTGTCTCGATAATGGGCATTCTCATTCTGCTGCTTCTTATAGGAATCTCTACCATCGGCTTCACCTTATACAATAAACTCCTTACGTGTAATCCTGTGGGTAAGATCGCTATCTGGAACTCACTCATTCCTGTAGTAGGAGCGGTTACCTCGTGCATCTGCCTCAATGAGGCCTTTCTTTGGAAATATATCCTTGCTGCCACGCTCTCCACGCTTGGTATCTATATTATTAATAAGGGAAAGAAATAAAGAAAGCGGCACCCTTTACTCATCCAACCATAATGGTGTGTGGCTTTAGCCGGATGAAAGGTGCCGCTATGAAAGCGTGCTAAGTTCGGAAAACTCGCCGTTCACACGGAGAGGATGTCCCCTCCTTCCTGAAATGAACATCGGAATCGGAAGGAGTCTTAACACAACAATTCTTCATTTCACCGACAAATATACTTATTTTAGGGGGGGGTAATTGTCAATATTTCAGAAAACTTTTAGGCGATTTGTTTTTTTTTAACCATTAAAAAAAATGAAGCATTTATATAGCTTTAACATTATCTTTTACAATCAATGAGAATCTTTTTGTATCTTTGCTAAAATTGCCAAAGGGTGATTAAGCATAAACATCAAAAAAATAATTAATTTATTCGATTAAACAATTAATATGGAAATCAAAGCAATTCGCATGTTCGACGGCGGTTTCATGAACCAGTCGTTCGCTTTCGGTGGTGAGGAAGGTAAGGAAAAATTCGATGAGCAGATCATCTATCGCAGTAGTCTTCAGAATTTCCTGATTGATACGGGTAGTGAGGTGATTCTTGTTGATACAGGTTTCCCAAATGATTTCAAGGCTCCTGAGAAAAAACTCGGTGGACCTTTGTATATGGGAGAGAAACGCATGGACTATATGGCAGCCTTCGCTGAACTGGGCTATAAGCCTGAGCAGGTTACCAAGATTCTTATCACTCATAAGCATCCCGACCATACTGCAGCGCTTGCCTATTTCCCAAATGCCAAGATTTATATCTCGGCTGAGGATGCCGATGCGATGAAACTTGAGGGCGATAATGTGGTTCGTGCCGACTATAAGGATGGTGCTTATCACAATTTTCCTGCATCGCAGAAGGTTGCAGAGGGTGTTTATTTCATTCCTGCTAAGGGACACACCAATGGAAACAGCATTATCATTGCCGAAAATGAGGGCTTGTTCTATATGATGCACGGCGATGTTACATATTGTGATGCCGCCCTAAAGGCAAACAAGTTGAGTATTGTTTTCGAGGATATTGCTGCTGCACGTGAGACTTTGGATAAAGTGCGCGAGTTTATCCAGAACAACCCAACGGTTTATCTCTCTACTCATTGTCCTGAGGGCTATGAGAACCTGGAGATGAAACGTGTGATGAAACTATAGAAAAAAATTAGTAGAGAGGGTATGCCACAAGATGATTTGTGACATACCCTCATTGATTACTCCTTATTCTTATCCTTTTTCTTTGGGTGCATATTCTGATAAGCAGTATATTGCTCAGCTGTGAGAATCGCCTTCAACTTTGTCTCGTATTCCTGGCGCTTTGCCTTATGAGCCTGGTGCTCAGCCTTCATCTTCTGCTTCATCTCATCGGTAAGCTGAGGACGTTCCTCCTTGTTGTCTTTGTTCATCTGAGGACGAGGACCACGGCCTTTGCCCTTGAACAAATCCTGATAGGCCTCGTTGAGTGCTTTTACCTTTGCTGCCTGATCGGCAGATAATCCCAACTTCTTGGTCATACGCTCTGTTTGCTCTGCAGGAGTAGGCATTTTAAAACTTTTCTTGTTGTCTGAATTCTGAGCCATTGCAACAGTCATTGTCAGCAAGGCAACCATTGTGAAAATTAATTTCTTCATATCTTTATTTTTTAAAAATTATAGGCTTCAGCCATTTTGTATTGCTTTGGTTATTTGATGCAGCAGATATGAAAAAGTAAAATTGAAAATAGGCGGATTTCAGCGAACGGGCTGATTTCATCTGCGAACGGATGAAATTGTGGATAAAATATTTCAGCAAATATACCTTGTTCGTGGTATACCCTCTTCTATGTTGCTTTCCAAATAATTGGAAGATATTTATTTTTATTTAACTATTGATAATCAACTTGTTACAA
>CAJOPE010000073.1 GCA_905236815.1 uncultured Prevotella sp.
AAAAACTTTTGGACATTCCTTCTCTTTCCTCTTGATTTTTAAGACTTTAAGGGCAAGCTATTTGCAAGTGGGAAACTTTAGTTATTCTATTTGCGACATTATTCGTAACTTTGCACAAAAATAGCGATAAATAACTTTTAAAATGAAAAGATTAATCAAATTACCACTACTTCTTTTAGCAATTCTACTATCAGGAGTGTTATTCTCATGTAGCGAGGAAGAAGAAATGTCACCAGAGGAGAAAGCCATTTCACTACCCCATCTGCCAGATTCAATTATTTCATGGGATACTATAACTATCCAGAAGAAATCGGATGGAAGGTTTTATACACAAAAACATTTTTATTATCCAAATATCTTCGGCAAATACAGGTATATCAAACAAAAAAGGACGGAGAAAGGCGACATTGTTGAAATTTCGGACTCAACCCTACATTATATAGATACTCCAATGGGTGGGCGTTCTGGATATTTTCCTGACACACTTGTATATAAGCTAGAAGGAAACAAGATAAAATATATGGTAGAAATAACATCTCCCTATCTTGATTGTAAGGACAGTACTGTATATGAATACGCTGGCGATTACCTAGTTAAAACTTATCATTACATTAAAGAATATTGCGAGAAGGATTACAAAGCCTATGGATACAGAAACTATATATGGAAAAATGGTAATATTGTCGAAATAAATTACCATAACATTAACGATGATAATCCTAAAAGTATGGACATTACAAAGATTGAATATAATGATCATACTTCCACTTTCATTGTACCTGAGGCTACGCTTGACTATTATATCGGAAACACTTCTATAAATCTTAACTACAACATTTCTCAGTCTGCCTGGTGGATGACTAAAGCATTGCTTTTTAACTCAGGATGTTTTGGCAAACGACCAGTAAACGACCCTGTTGATATCAAACACCTCATTAAGGTTAACTATGACAACTATAGCTACCACCAAGAAGATGAATATAGTAATTTTTATATGAATATTTCGTATTCATACGACAACAACCGAATCAGTAGCTATACTTGTAAGAGGAAAACGATTAATAAACGCAGTTACTATAATTCGTACCACACAACACTTTTAAAATGGTAAAGCAATGAAAAAAATTATATATCTAATAATAGCAGTTATCTGTCTTACTATATCATCTTGTCAGAAAGAATCAATCATCGACTTTGATCCTGACTTCAATTATGGTGATGAAACCAAAATCTCGCATGATACGATTATAAAGCCTGCTACAGACTCTTATGATAGTAACTATGATGTAACCCTAAGAATAATGGACAGCACTCTTCAAAGAGAGTGGTTGAGTAAGCAGAAAATAACTGCTGTGGATAGCGCTACCCTAAAACCTGTGCCTTTCACTGTAGATGGTTACACTTTAACCCTAAATCCTGAGGGAGTTCCTGCTAATAAAAAGAATACTTTTATGGGTAGTTTGTTTATTCCTAAAGACACACTTCCTCCTGTCAATTACCGCATTAAAATGACCATTGGAAGTCATAACGTAATGCTTAGATACATTTGTTACTATATTGTGAGATCTGGCATGAATGGTTTAGGCGACTATGTTATGGAAAGAAATCTATGGCTTAAAGAAGTCACAAATACAACTTCGGGATACAATTCTGATGTTGCCGATGGTTTTTTCTACACTTTGCAATAAGATACATATTCCCCCTGTTTCCGTATATTTTCGACCAAATATACGGAAAATCGGGGGATATGAAACAAATACATAACTATTTGATACTTTTCTAAAAGACCATATTCTTAATAATAGGTATCTTTGTCGCATTAATTGTAGTTATCACAATCAACTCACGATTTCTGCAAGAATTATAGCGAATTTTATTACACTGAATATAAGAATATGAAAAAACTTTTGATCTCGGCATTCGCCCTTTTGACTTCTTTTGCTGCTAACGCGCAAAACCCATATCTGCCTTTGTGGGAGCACCTCCCAGATGGTGAGCCTCGTGTTTTCGAGGATCCTGACCAGCCTGGTAAGTTCCGTGCTTATATTATCGGTTCACACGATATCACTTACTCTGCTTATTGTGGTAATGATATTCGTATGTGGTCGGCTCCTGTTGAGGACCTTACAAAGTGGAGAGACGAGGGTCCTATCTTCTCTTATTTCGTAGATGGTAAGTGGGATACTATGTTTGCCCCTGATCTTGTAGAAACTAAAGATAAAGCTACTGGCAAGAAGACTTATTGGCTCTATCCTCACAGCCGTGGATGGCGCCGTGTGCCAATGGTTTGTAAGGGTGACCGTCCTAATGGTCCTTTCACTCCTGTCAACCTTACTGCTGATGGTCGTGCTTGCGTAAATGGTTCCTTGATTGATTTCGACCCTTCTGTATTCATCGAGAATATTACCGACAAAAAGGATAAGGATTTCGACAAGGGTTATCGTGCATACGTATTCTATGGTTTCCAGCACTCTACTGCTTGTGAGCTCGATCAGAATACCATGTATTCTATGCGTCCAGGCACTGAACTTCACGATTACTTCATCCCTGCAAGTGCCCGCTATGGCGAGGTTCGCGATCCTAAGGGAACTGAATATCCTGCTCTTTACAAGGGACAGAATCCTGGTGAGTTCAACTTCTTCGAGGCTTCTTCCATCCGTCAGGTTGGAAATAAATATGTAATGGTATTCTCTGGTTACTCTGGTCCTGACTATGGATTGGGTTCTACCAACTCGGCTTTGCGCTATGCCTTTGGTGATTCTCCACTTGGTCCTTGGCGTTCTGGTGGTGTATTGGTAGATTCTCGTGGTGTAGTAGCCAATGAGGATGGCTCACACTTGATGACCACCAATGCTGCTCACAACACCCACGGCTCTTTGCAGCAGATCAATGGTCAGTGGTATGTATTCTATCATCGTCCACCACGCGGCTTCGGAAATGCCCGTCAGGCAATGGTAGCTCCTGTTAAGATTGTATGTGACAAGAAATCAGTGGCTGATGGTGGTATCGTAAAGATTACTGCTTACGACCCATATACAAAGAATAATGAATGGAGTGCTAAGGCTAGTGATGGCACTGAATATACTGGTGCCGAGGTAACTAGTGAAGGTTTCCAGATCTTCGGTTTGCCACCTTATAATTATTACTCAGCTGGTATTGCTTGCTTCATGACAGGTAATAACTGGATGCAGGATAACTTCGATGTATGGAATAATGGTATGGAACTTGCAGGTATCACTAACAAGGGTATCGTTGGTTTCAAGTATTTCGGCTTTGGTGGTCTGAAGAAGAGCACAAAGGGTCTTCCTGCATTCGAGGGAACCAAGAAGGGTGACAACACAACTTTGAATCTTCAGTTGATTCCTGGTGGAAAGGGTGACTTCAAGATTCATGTTATGCTGGATAATCCTTGGAATGGAAAGGAAATCGCAACCTTCGATGTACAGGGCGCGAACAAGGGCGTTACAACTTTGCAGCAGGCTGTTCCTGCAGTGGAAGGCTTGAAGGGCAAGCACGCTATCTACTTGGTAGCCGAGGGTCCTGAGATTCCTGCAAAGAAAGAGAATCCTAATCCTTGGGCTCGTCGTCAGCCACAGCGTCCTGAGGGTCTCTTCGACCTTATCGGACTTGGTTTCTCAAAGAATGGTGAAGTTTGTCAGGCTCCTGTAGTTCCTACCGTAACTATCAAGGCTGATGGCAACAAGCTCAACATCCCTGCCGACCCAATTCGTTGCAGCAACGATAATGGTTTCACGGATGCAATCCGCTATCAGGTATATGCTCCTCTGAAGGAGGGATCAAAGTTGAACGTTACAGCCAGCGATCCTGAGGTAAAGATCGAAGTTAGCCCTATCACCGCCAACCGTGCAACAGTTACTTGCACCTACAAGGGCAACAAGAAGATTTATCTAATTAACTAAAATCAATATTCTATTAATTCATGAGAAACTTTTCAAAACTAAAATTCCTTATCATGGCGATTCTCCTCGGCATGCCTCTCTCGAAGATGAAGGCTGCCGTGGATCCAAACTTCTACATATTCATCTGTTTCGGACAGTCGAATATGGAAGGAAATGCTCGTCCTGAGGCACAGGATCTTGCCAGCCCTGGCAAGCGATTCCTGTTGATGCCTGCTGTTGACGATCCTGAGCGTGGCCGTAAGATGGGACAATGGTGTGAGGCTGCTGCCCCACTCTGTCGCCCAAATACAGGTCTTACTCCTGCCGACTGGTTTGGTCGTACTTTGGTGCAGTCATTGCCTGAAAACATCAAGATTGGTGTTATTCATGTTGCTATCGGTGGTATCAAGATCGAAGGCTTCATGCCAGACAGCATCAAGAATTATGTAAAGACAGCTCCTGGATGGATGAAGGGCATGCTCGAGGCATACAATAACAACCCATACGAGCGTCTCATCACGCTTGCCAAGAAGGCGCAGAAGGATGGTGTTATCAAGGGTATTCTTATGCATCAGGGTGAGTCAAATACTGGCGACCCAGAATGGGCTAAGAAAGTTCAGAAGGTGTACGACCGTATGCTCGGCGACTTGAAGTTGAAGCCAGAGGAGGTAAACCTCTATGCTGGTAACATCGTTCAGGCAGGTGGCAAGGGTGTTTGCATCGGCTGCAAGAAGCAGATCGATGAACTTCCTAAGACCATCCATACTTGTCAGGTGATTTCTTCGGATGACTGTACTAACGGTCCTGACCGTCTGCATTTTGATGCAGCAGGCTACCGTGAGTTGGGTTGCCGTTATGGCGAGGCCGTAGCTAAATTCCTTGGCTATACTCCAGTACGTCCACATATCGATATGCCTAAGAAGATTGAGGTTCCTGCCGATGCTGTTATCGCAGAGACTACAATCCCTGGCAATGAGTTCCCTAAGGTGGATAAGGAGCGTCGTGGTTATTTCTACCTCAATGCACCAGAAGCACGCAAGGTGGTTCTCGATATCTGCGGCAAGAAGTATGATATGCAATGGGATGGAAAAGGTGGCTGGATGGCCGTTACCGATCCGCTCGTAGTAGGTTTCCATTATTACTTCATGAATGTAGATGGCATCAACTTTGTTGATCCTGCTACCGAGACTTACTTTGGCTGCAACCGTCAGGCTGGTGGTTTCGAGGTACCAGAAGGTGATGAAGGCAACTACTATCGTCCTCAGGAGGGCGTAGCAAAGGGTCAGGTGCGCAGCATCTACTATTTCGCAAAATCTACCAATGAATGGCGCCATGCAATGGTCTATACTCCAGCAGAATATGAGAAGGGAAAGAAGAAATATCCAGTTCTCTATCTGCAGCACGGTATGGGCGAGGATGAGACCGGCTGGAGCAAGCAGGGACACATGCAGAATATCATGGATAATGCTATTGCCAAGGGTGATGCTGTTCCTATGATTGTTGTTATGGAGAGTGGTGATATCAAGGCTCCTTTCCGTGGTGGTGACAACCGTCAGGGCTTCAGCGAGTATGGTACTTCTTTCTATAAGGTAATGATCAACGACTTGATTCCTTATATCGACAGCAACTTCCGTACCAAGGCAGACCGTGATCACAGAGCTATGGCTGGTCTTTCATGGGGTGGTCATCAGACCTTCGACCTTGTGATGAACAACATGGATAAGTTCTCTTATATGGGTGCTTTCAGTGGTGCTATCTTCGGCTTGGATGTAAAGACAGCCTACGATGGTAAGTTTGCCAATGGCGAGGAGTTCAACAAGAAGATCCACTATCTCTTCTTGAGCTGTGGTTCTGAGGAGAACTTCGGTACAGAGAAACTTGCCGAGAGCTTGCGCGAATGTGGCGTAAAGGTTGACTTCCAGGTATCTCCATGCACTCACCACGAATGGTTGACTTGGAGAAGAGGATTTAACCAGTTTATTCCTCATTTGTTTAAGTAAAAGAGAAAGCCTCTCTCCCCGCTCTCCCCTTCAGGGAGAGGGCCTTTAGCTTCCTCAAGATCATCCCCCGATGCAAACGAGGAGAGCAACCCCTTCAGGGAGAGGGCCTTTAGCTTGGAAACTCATAGATATCATCTTTAAGAGTGATTAAAAATCCTCTCGCCCACTCGTGGGAGAGATAAGAGAGAGGGTATGCCACAAGATTAAGTAGCAAAACTAATTAGAAATTAGCCAATAAACCTTGCTCGAGGCATACCCTCTCTCAATCTCCCCCACGGGTGGGGGAGAAGCTATGGAATAAAGTTTCCAATGAAATCAGTCATCACCCATGAGGCCTGAAATCAATCATCAGTCATCAATCATCACCCATGACCCGTGAACCGTGCCCCATGACCCATGACTCATGAGTCATGACCCATCCTGACGTCGGAGACGTCACCCTTTCGGGTAACTGCTGGTGCTTGCACCTGCAGATAAAAGAATACGACTTATAAGTCGTACTGCTCTCCCTCGAATGAGGGGTATAATAATCAATACAGATTGCTCTTTGCCTGCAGGTTTACACCCCTCTGTCGAGGGAGAGCGGTACGACTTTCAGTCGAGAGTCTATACCTAGGGTGCAAGCACCCTAGGTTACACGATAGGTCGACCCTTCTAGGGTCGTAGGATAGGTTGGTAGAGGGATCATCTGTCTGCAGGTGCAAGCACCAGCAGCTACACGATGGGGTGACGTCTCCGACGTCAATCAGTCTACACCCATCAATCATGACCTTGACCCATGAATCATGACCCATGAGCCGTGAACCATGAACCATGAACCATGACCTGTGACCCATGACTCTTGACCCTTGACTCCTGACATCAGTCATCAATCATCAGTCATCAATCATCACCCATGACTCTTACCCATGCCCCATGCCTCACGCCTCATACCTCTTGCCTCTCCAATTATTGCGAGAGGAACTATTTTACAGAACGCATTTATTACGTTCCTAACCTAAATTCTATAAGCCACTCTTTCCTAATGAGTTATCCCCACTATGGAGTGAGAGGTATTATCTTAATAATGCGATGAAAAAACTATTAACTCTTTTGCCACTATTGGCTTTATTCTTTACGCAGACTTATGCTCAGCCTAAAGCTGCTGGTCCTGTGCTTTCTATCGAAGGCGGACAAGTTCAAGGTATAGAGGCCGAAAATCAAGGTGTCTATATTTATAAAGGAATACCTTATGCAGCCCCTCCTATTGGCGATTTGCGATGGAAGGAGCCTCAGCCTGTAAATAAATGGAAAGGAGTTCGTCAATGCAATCGTTTCGGACATCCTGGTTATCAATCCGTTCACTACCCTGGCGGATATACTACCGAATGGGGCTATGGCGACGAGGCTCCTTATAGTGAGGATTGCCTCTATCTGAATGTCTACACCAAGGCTCCAGGCAACAGCGGAAAGAAACTTCCGGTGGCCCTTTGGATTCATGGTGGTGGCTATATGGAAGGATGGGGAACCGAACCAGAATTTGATGGACAGGAGTGGGCATCCAAGGATGTGGTACTCGTTACAATCAACTATCGTCTGGGCATCTTCGGCTTTATGACCCACCCAGCCCTCTCGGCAGAAAGTCCTCACCATGTAAGTGGCAACTATGGCATTCTCGACCAGATTCAGTCTTTGAAATGGGTAAAGGAAAATATTGCTCAATTTGGTGGAGACCCTGATAATGTAACCATATTCGGACAGAGTGCCGGTGCAGGTAGCGTTCGCACCCTTTGCGAGAGTCCTTTAGCAAGAGGTCTGTTCCACAAGGCTGTTATTATGAGTGGTGGCGGCATTGATGTACCTGGCAAGAAAGGTGAGGCACCTAAGTTGGCCACTCCGATGGTGAAATTCTTCACCTATAATCCTTCGCTTGCAGAAAGCGAGGCAGAAACAAAGAAAGTAATGGACTGGGCAGGATTGACCACCTTGAAGGAATTGCGTGCTGCTTCCACCGAGATGCTTCATACCCTCCCACAAATCTATAATCGCGTAAACAAGAGCGATACCTATGTATTCCAGCGTCCTATCGTAGATGGATATGTAACCATGCAGAGCTTCGACAAGGCCACCCGTGAGGGAACCATCGCTGATGTTCCATACATGATTGGCTATACCCTCAATGATATGGGCGATATGGCTCCAGGCATTGCAGAGTTCTGCAAAGTTCGTCAGCAGAAGGGCAACAAGGCGTGGGCTTATGAATTTGCCCGTCCTTTGCCAGATGATGGTTCTCATCCTGAAGTAAGCCAGCGCTTGAAGGGTGCCTTCCATTCTTCCGATCTCTGGTATGTATTCAAATCGCTGAAGCATTGCTGGCGTCCTTGGACACAAGGCGACTGGGATCTCTCAGAAAAAATGCTAACCGCATGGACCAACTTTGCAAAATATAGCAATCCTAATGGAGAAAAAGACGGAGCATGGACACCATGTACGAAGAAAAATCCAAATTTCATGCTCTTTAAATTAGACGACAAAAATGCCGAGGCTTCCGAGATGGGAGCACCGATAAAGGCGAATAAATAATAATTAAACAAACTCAATTTACTATGAAAAAGGTTTTCATTACAGCTGTAATGGTACTCTTCAATCTACTTGCGGCTAATGCCGAAGCAGATCCAAATTTCCATATCTATCTCTGCTTCGGGCAGTCGAATATGGAAGGTAACGCACAATGGGAACAGGTCGACGAAGCGTATGTCGACCCTCGTTTCCAGATGTTGGCAACTACTGATTTCCAATCTCCTAAACGAACGATGGGCAACTGGTACACAGCTAATTGTCCGATTGTGAGCAACATTGGCAAACTAGGCATGAGCGACTATTTCGGTCGAACCCTCACGGCAGCGATGCCTCCAAAGGTGAAAGTGGGAGTAGTAGCAGTGGCTATCGGTGGATGTAACATTCTGATGTTCGATAAGGACAAATATCAGAACTATATCAACATCCCTAATGACTGGTCTTCTCAAATAGCAAATAGTCAGTATGGCAACAATCCTTACAAGCGACTCATCGATATGGCCAAAGAGGCACAGAAGTCGGGTGTTATCAAGGGTATTTTGCTCCATCAGGGTTGCAGCAATAACGGCGACCCTAACTGGCCAAACATGGTGAAGAAGATCTATAATGACATTCTTACCGATCTTGGTCTGAAGGCAGAAGATGTTCCTTTGTTTGCCGGCGAGACGCTTCGTCAGGAATATGGTGGTGGATGTTATGCTCACAACACCGTAGTGAATCAGTTGCCAAGTGTTATTCCAACTGCCCACGTCATTCCTTCCAATGGATGTCAGGGTAATGGGGTGGATCCATGGCATTTCTGTCCTGCCAGCTACCGCATTATGGGTAAGCGTTACGCCTACGAAGTACTGAAGGCTATGGGCAAGCCAACTGTAATGGATATCAACTATAAGATGGATAAGAGTTTGAGCGACCTGCTCTCTCCTACCGATAAATTCGAGGTAAAGCTCGCAGGAAAAGTGAGACCACACCTCCAGCTATGGGGTACCTTCGAGGATGGTCATAAGGAAGACCTCACCAACGAGATCACCTTCACCAGCAAGGATTTCACCATCGTGGATAATCAAATCACCAATACCGATATCGAGGAAGGTGTTGTATCGACAGCATGGACCGATTTCTTTGGCGTAAAGCACACTATCGACTATAACTTGAACATTGCCGAGGCTGGCAAGACCAACTTGGGTGAGCACCTTTCGGGTTTAACCGATCTAGTAGGCAAGACTATTGCTATCGTAAATGAGGAAGAGGGCAAGGCTTTCTTTGGCAAAGATATGCAGAATCTAGGCTATGATATCTACGAGAAGGCTTTCAATGATGCAAATACTGGCTATAAGTTTACGATCGAGAAAGGCGAAGGCACTAATTGCTATCTCTTCCACATGCTTCAGCCAAATGGAAACGGCTATGTGGTATTTGGTCGACCGGGCTATCTGAATTCACAGAAATTGGATCAGACATGCAGTTTCATCCTCGGTCTCAACAACCAAAATGGTGAGGACTTAAAGGATGGTGCGTTGTGGAAACTCGACTATGTTGAGGGCAAGGGCTATAGCTTCCTGAATATGGGAACAGGTAAGTATCTCAAGGATGCAGCTCAAGCTAAATACGATACTCCAACCTACTTCTCCCTCTGCACACTCGAAACCTCAACAGCTATCAAGAGTGTAAAGGATGAAAAGCAGCTCAACAATAGCGAGGTTTACAACCTCCAGGGGCAGAAGATGAGCAAAGGAAAACTTCCTGCTGGTATCTACATCCAGAATGGAAAGAAGTTTATAATAAAATAAAAAATTCATACTCTAATAATTATCAAGCAAACCTAAACTTAGGCTTAAGATGAAAAAGAACGTTTTACTAATTTTGTTTTCAGCAACGGCTGTCCTGGCAATGGCTCAGCAGCCTTTTGGTAATGGACAACTCACCGTTAAGAAGTTGGCAAAGAATGCAGTTAGAATCCAGTACACCGAGCAAAGTACTCAAAAACTCCCAACTCTGCCGGAATGGATGTATGTAAAGCAGAACGAAGTGAAGAGCAAGGACATCCAAGTGGATGTAGATGCGAAACACCAATCGATTGCCATTCTGAACAAAAAAGGTAAAACGGTCTTTTTGGCAAACAGTCATCAACTCTCTGGTGAAAAGGCCTCTGTTTCATTCGGTTCCCCATCGGACGACGAGGCACTTTTCGGACTTGGTCAGTTCCAGGATGGATACTGCAATGTCAGGGGCCTTTCCCGAAGGTTGACTCAAGTAAACACACAGATTTCCCTGCCTTTGCTTATTTCAAGCAAAGGCTATGGCATTCTGTGGAATAACTACGGAATGACCGAATTCAACCCTTGCCACCAAAGTGTGAAACTCGTGAAAAGTGAAGGCAAGGGACAGCAGGAGGTTGTAGATGTTACCTCTACCGAAGGTGGAAAGAAAGAGGTGCGAGAGCGCAACATCTTCGAGGCGACACTCGATATTCCAGAAGCAGGCGATTATTCGTTACTGCTCGACGTCGGTCAGAAAATGGCACGTCGCCACAATCTCACCATCGATGGTCAAACCGTTATCGAGATGCAGAATCTCTGGCTCCCTCCTACGGCTTCCCGCATTGTCCATCTCGAGGCAGGCAAGCATCTGCTGAAGGCGGAACTCACCAAGGATGATCAGCCGGTGCTCTATTATGATAAGGTGAAGAAAAGCTCCACCTTCAGTTCACCTGTTGCCGACAAAGTGGACTATACCGTTTTCCTCGGCACTCCAGATGAAATTATCGCCACCTATCGTCAGCTCACCGGCGAATGTCCTCAAATGCCAGACTGGGCTTTAGGCTACATCCATTGTCGTGAGCGTTTCCACTCCTCAGATGAAATTCTGAAGACCGCCAAACGTTTCCGCGATGAGAAAATGCCAATCAGTATGATTGTGCAGGATTGGCAATATTGGGGAAAGTATGGTTGGAACTCTATGAAGTTCGACGAAACTTATTATCCTGATCCAAAAGCACTTACCGATAGTCTTCACAAGATGGACATCCGATTGATGATAAGTGTATGGTCGAAGATCGATAAGAATTCGGAAGTTGGCAAGCAAATGTCGGCCGACAATTATTATATTCCAAACACCGACTGGATAGATTTCTTTAATCCATCAGCAGCCGCTTCCTATTGGAAGAATTTCAACGAACGACTTGTTCCTCTAGGCATTGATGCCTGGTGGCAAGATGCTACCGAACCAGAGAATGATGACCTTGTAGGAAGAAGAGTCAACAACAATCAGTGGGCAGGCGAACAAGTAAGAAATGTCTATCCACTGCTCGTAAACAAAACCGTATATGAGGGACTTCTGAAAGCCAACAAAACCCCAATGATTCTCACCCGTTGTGGATTCCCAGGCATACAGCGCTATGGCTCCGCCCTTTGGAGTGGTGATGTGGGCAATGATTGGGAAACCTTCCGCCGCCAGCTTACCGCCGGAATGGGTGTACAAGCTGCAGGTGTGCCTTGGTGGACCTATGATGCAGGTGGTTTCTTCCGTCCTTTCGATCAGTATAATAATCAGGACTATATCGAGCGAATGCTCCGTTGGATAGAAACCAGTGTATATCTTCCACTGATGCGTGTTCATGGCTATATGAGCAACACCGAACCATGGAATTATGGCGAGGAGGCAAAGAATATCATCACCCAATGCCTGAACGAGCGAGAGCAGCTACAGCCATATATTCAGAAGTGTGCGAAGCGAATCAGCAAGGAAGGCTACACCTTGATGCGCCCACTCGTCTTCGACTTTGCCGATGATGCAGAAGCCTTAAAGCAAAACTATGAATATATGTTTGGTCCCGACTATCTCATTAGTCCTGTAACAGAACCAGGCGTAAAAGAATGGAAGACCTATCTTCCAAAGAACAAGAAAGGATGGACCGACCGTCGTACTAAAAAACACTACGAGGGCGGTCAATACATAACCACCCCCGTAGATAAGAGTTTTATTCCTGTATTCGTAAAAGAATAAAGGAATAAAGCAAAATTTATTTTCCTTTAGCGACATGCTCACCAAGTGCATTCATAGCCTTGGTGTAGCTGTCGAATATACTAAAATCGCGGTCACCCTCTAACTCATCACTCTTCATCTTGCAAATTTCGTTACCATTTTCAGTAACAGTAATCTCTGCAGTGATTTTGTGCTTGTTACCAGGAACCAAGGTCATTACATTGTAGTATTTATCCAAACTAATCACCTTTACGGTAATCTTGAATTTTGCATCCTTCGCATTATCAGAAGCATTAAGTTTCTTTGCCTTCTTATTGAAGCCCTCAATAAAAGCCTTCTTGCCTTCAGACTTATACTTCTCATATTCGCCAGCCAAATGTTCTTTCAGATCAGTCTTATTGTCCCATTTAGCTCCCTTCCAATCGAAAGAAACCGAAACAGCCCCCTCTTCCTTTACATAAGTGGCCTTGCCATTAACAACCTCGAATTCTTTTGCTGTTGCTACCAAACAGATAAGCAACATACTAAGTGTAAATAATAACTTTTTCATGTGTATATTTTGTAAGTGTTAAAAAACTACGACAAATATACACATAAATCCATTAAATTACTAAAGTTTCCCACTTGCCATTTTACCGGCTTTCGCGAATAATCAAACATTGCAATATACTGATTGACAATCTATTAAC
>CAJOPE010000074.1 GCA_905236815.1 uncultured Prevotella sp.
AAATAATATGTCAACTATGGATAGAATGCCCTTTGAAGCCAAGAGCGCAGTTTTCAAGAAACTGGCTGAAATAGGAGACCTTTCCAAACTAACTGGTGAGGAAAGAATGAAGTACGACCATGCCCTCCGCATATACCGCGACCGTCTGGCCTACGATGATGCCGTGGAACAAGGAAAACTTGATGCAAGACAGCAGGGGCTTGAGGAAGGACTAGCTAAAGGCATGGAAAAAGGCATAGCAAAGGGCATGGAAAGAGGCATAGCAAAGGGTATGGAAAAGGGCAGTTACACTAGAGCCTTATCCATTGCTATAAATCTAAAATCCTTAGGCATGTCGCTTGAGGATATTTCTAAAGCCACCGGCCTATCCATCGAAGAAATCGAGCAGATATAAAGTGCCGTTTATGGCATTAAATAACATGTCAACTATGGATAGAATTTCTAAATTCACCGGCCTATCCATCGAAGAAATCGAAAAGATATAATCAGTAATCCTGCAAGAAAAATTTGCAGGATTATTATTTTATTCCAAATTAAGAGTTTTAATCCTTAACTTGGATAACAATTGAAGATAAGCTGAAATAAGCAACCAAATCATTAGTTTAAATAGGGCAGGAATAAATCCTGCCCCTTTCTTTTTGTCCCATCCCCTATTCACATAGGCCTGACTGACATTTTAACTTTAGCAAAAATTAAACATTTCCACAATTGTGGACACATTGTAATATAAAAATGTGACGTTAGAATTGCCTAATAAGCGATTAATAACTGAATTGACTTTTTTTATTTCGACAAAGATAAACTATAAATGAAGAGATACTGTCAAGAAACTGGTAAATTATCTTGCAGAGGCGATAATTTCTCGTTTTTGTTACAAAAGAGGCTAGAAAGTAGCATTTTTCCACGGAGAAGCCACTCATAATATCCACGCTTACTAAAACGCTTCAAGTGATAAAGTAAATTATTCTGCATTATTATTTATAAGTAGATTCACTCTCAAGTACCATAACTTCGACTGACTTCTCATGGCAAGCTTAATTGTTTGTCTCCTGCTTCCTCGGATAGAACAAACTGCACATTTTGGGGTGATAAAAGAAAGCCAAATCAGTACATCAGTACAACAGTACATGCACTTAAAAACTGTAAGTAAATATATTTTTTAACAATTTAAATTACGAGTTTTCTTTAAAATTAGCAGTTAATTGATTACATTTGCATGAAAATAAGCATAACATGTTACACGCGTTCTTTTCACTAGCCCCTCTATTTGTGGCATTACTCTGTACCCTCAATATCATTTCGCATTGGGAGCAAAGGAGCAATGCCCAAAGATCGTTACTGGTATATACTATATACAATGTAATGTATTTTTCCACCACTGGATATTTCATGTTCAACGGCTTCCCTAATTGGTTGGCAATCCCTTGGCTGCTCTCTGCATGGATGCTTGATCCAGCTTTTTACTATACCATTCTTCGCTTTACTTCAGAAAGAAACAAATTAGATTGGAAGAATTATCTTTTAGTACTTCCGTCATTAATTGCGGCTGCAATACAATTGTTTCATCCAGAGTTTTTCAACAGTTGGACGGATCGAATATTGAAGATAGTTTTCACATCGTCTATTTATGCAGTGTGTCTTCAAAAAGTGTTTCGTTTCGAAAAGCAAATTAATAACAGCTATTCCGAAACAGAAGACAAATCTCCACGACCTATACGAATATTGCTGGTCGTTATGCTGGTCTTTTCACTTGTAGAATTTACCGCCAACTTACTTCCTGTTGGCGATATGAGTAATGCGCTTCTCTATTTCTATTGGATATGCTTTGCTGCAATATTGTATTCCGTTGTATATGTTATTAACGGCTATCAATTTTCAGCATTGGAAATGGAACATGAAATAGAAGAAGATGACCTGGAAATAGACAACCCAAATTCACTATCACTTAAAAATGTAACTGATAGTCAGGAGCAAATAGGCAAAGCACTGTCCAAACTGATGAATGATGATTATATATTTTTACAGCAAAATCTGAAAATCAACGATTTAGCATCGATGATAGGTACAAACCGCACCTATCTTTCACGTTATGTCAATCAGCAGTTGAATATGTTGTTCTCTGATTATATAAACAGCAAACGCATTAAATATGCGGTAGCAGTCCTGAAAGCAACACCTGATATTAGTCTAATAAAACTTACTGCAAAATCTGGTTTTGCAAACCGACGGTCCTTCCTTATCAATTATCGCAAATTTACAGGAAAACCCTTTCAGGAAAATAAATAATTAGAACGAAATCGGCGCAAACTAGACATAACGATATTTATTATCATCATTCCTTTCGCCAACATCCACTCCTAACTTCTTTAGTCTAAAGAGTATTGAAGTATAGCTTCTACCCATTAGCTGACCTATTTCTTTTATCGTTCTACCCTCTTTATAAAGTTTTAGTAAATAGGCATCACCTTTCGGTCCCCAATGCTTATTGGCGTTTCGATGCGGATTGTATTCTGCATCAAGACGCTCAGGGTGAAGAAATTCGGTTACGAAGACAGATGGATATTTCTGATCATACATAACTATAGTGCCTAATTTGGCACGAGTGATAGCAACATAGAACAATCTGCGTTCCTCGCCAAAAGGATACTTATCATCCGAACTCAATACATGCGTCAAAACAGGATCATCACTTATCGAAGAAGGGAAACCATAAGTTCCTTTGTTGCATTGCATAACAATAACATAGTCAGCCTCTAATCCCTTTGATTTATGCGCCGTCAAGAACTCAACTTCTCTACCATTAATTTCATAACAGAACTTGTCTCCTTTCTTTATGCTCTTGAAAACCGTTGATATATAAATGTCATCGAAAGAATATCTGCCTAAAAGGAATACACTCTTGTCAGCAGGTATTTTTGAAACCAGATATTCTATGGTTTCTGCATATCTAGACTTTTCGTAAGGTTGAAAAGAAAGATTGGTTTGCAGATTCACATTAAAGGGATGAATGTTCTTTTTTAATTGAAGTGGATTCTTCTGGATAAATGCTGAGGAAATGCTAACCAATGGCTGCCCAAAACGATAGGTAGTCTCAATCCTTCGGATATCCGTTGGACCAAAATAACTTTCAAATTTTCCAAATAGGCTCATATCACTTCCCGAGAAACGATAGATTGATTGCCAGTCATCACCAACGCAAAAGAGCTTTGCTTTGGTTGCTCCTTCTCTTAATGCCAGCAAGAATTTATATCTGTCGATGGATATATCCTGGAACTCATCAACGATGATATACTCATACTGCTCTGGATGGCTCGTTTGATAGATTTGGGTTGCCTGAAGAATGATATCTGTAAAATCAACCTGGTGGTTGTTTTTCATTTCTTCTAAATATCCTTCATAAACAGGTCGGATTAGTTTCTCTATAATGAACTTACTCCGCTTGTCGCCTTCTTTTGAAGCCTTATTTGCTATTTCGCTTAAAGAACGATAACTTGATCGCATCAAGGTGATGAAAGTCACAAGCAAGCGGATAAATGCCTGCTCCTGCTTACTATTCTTTGGCAAAATCAAATCAAACAACTCTTCTTCAGGAACCTCTCTGAATGGGATACCTGCTTCTTCAAGTTTCTTCTTAAGATGATCTCTAATATCGAAATAAGTGAAGTCTGCGCTTCGGGTTTCAATAAGTTTTGTATTGAATTTCTTGTGGGCAGCTCTTTTCCACGAAATGCCATCGTTATATCTTTGGTTGGCTTCCTCATAGCTTATACCTTTATCCTTAGCAAACCATTCTGGCACCATTCCATGCTCGTCGGTACCATAATGTTCTAAATAGGCACGCTTTTCTGTATCTCCTTCCTTGTAGTGGATTGTAAAGTCAGGCCTATATTGAGAATGGTATTGGTCGGCTAAAGGGTATTCGTAATTTTCTTCATATTTTATTTTTAGTCCGAGGGTTGACAGTGCGAAGCATATCTTCTTTTCCTGCTCACTTCTCACGTAGATGGCCTGACCATCCATATCGGGAAACATTGCTTTTAATTGCTTGCTCTTTTGCTCGATAAGCTGCTCTCTTTGTGCGTTTTGCATTTTCTCCTCGTCAGATTCCTCAATGTCGTAGTCAAGAAAATACTCCATCACATTGTTTCGGAATTTATTATCCTTGAGTAACTCGTGATATACTTTTACATAAACCTTATCTGTATTGTCACATATAGATGGCTTGATGCCTGTAGTCTCTGCTATGGTATCAATTGCCAGTTTGTGAAAGGTATAGCCTCTCATTCCAGCAATACCCATTCTTTCGGTAAGTTCAGTTGCAGCTTTGTTTGTATAGCTGATAAGCAGAATTCTTGTAGGATCTACTTTCTTAATCTCTGTAAGATATTTTACTTTTCCAACAATCGATGATGTTTTTCCGCTACCTGCACTACTTACTACAAGCACATTATCCTCCTCTGAAATAATAGCTCTTCGTTGTTGTTCATCCAGAGGATATTTCAAGCAATGATCGAAAAAGTCTTTGTTCTTCTCGAGAATTTGGTTGAAAACAAAGTTGTTGTGTGCCTTTACTAATTCGTCAAGTTGTCTATAATCTGTAAGAAATCTTTTAATGTCCTCTCTTTTCGACACACCAAGGATAGAAGATAATCGATCTTCCTTGTTTAATTGGTTATAAGAATCCAGATGTTGAGTTCTAAGTTCTTCCTTTTCATTGTCGTTTATGAAATTTGGAAGCAATGCATCCAAGTCCTTTAGGATATTCGGACAATCAATTTGTTGAACTTCCTTTATTAATTTCTTTCGTTTATAGAGTACTGATATAGATATTATTATCAGCACAGCTATTGCTATTATTATAAGAGCAATTAGATTCATTCCCTATAAAGTTTCTTTATTTCTTTAAGTGTTCTGTAAGCATCAGTTTCTGATGTACTCCGTTAGGAAAGACAAACTCCAGGTTCTTTCTATCAAAAGTTGGGTTGGTCTTATGGATGATGCGGTGGAAATTTGGACTGATGATTATTACATTGGACAGTTCATTGTTGTGCGAGGTGGAAAAATACTCAATGTGATGAGCCTCAACCACACAACCGCCATAATCTGCTCCAATTCGTTCACCCGTTATCTGACAACGATAATCGTAAAGCTCTTTTAAGGTGCTTGCAATCTTGCTATTCATCTTTCTTACCTTCAGAAGAGCAGGACAAATGGTAACTGTAGCATTTGGATCTATCAAGTTTTCAAGGTCATACTCATTGCAATGCAATTGAGCTAACTCCTGGTCAACTTCCTTGTTTGCTGCATCCGAGAAGCAGTCGAGTGCAAAGACATTGAGGCTTGAAGTGGAACTTAGTACAATGTATTCATTGATGCTATCAGGAGTTTTCACGGGTGACTTGGATTTCTCCTTGCGGTTCTTCCAAATGCTGTCAATATATTGGAAAGAGGCAGGAAACTCTGTCCGAAGTCGCTCAATTATGGCATTACTCTTGAATCGGATTTGAATAACCTCACTATGCCGACCTTCAAGGATTTCAATATTATTGGAACTCTTCAGATTGGCCTCATAGAAATCGCTGCCTATCAGCAGTTGAATGGGGATATTCTCACCAGGCAGGATATGACGGCCTAAGGCTGCATCAAGCAAAGGAACAAACTTGGTGGCAATGGTAATTCCTTGCCCTGAATAGAGCAAAGATTTATCAACGCGCTTGCGCAATATGATGAGATTACTGACTTGTTCCATAGTTGCATTAAGAATACAGTAATGCAAAGTTCGCAAATATATCCGAAAATTCAAAACTTTACGATCAAAAAAACTTTGCCATAATCATATTGTGTTCAGCCAAAGCGTCTTTTACTAAAATCAGTAGAGTCAATTTCAAGGTTGTCTCACACACCATAATCCTTATTCAATACTTCAATACTCCAATACTTCAATACTTCAAGAACTAGAAAATTCAACACTTCAAAATTTTAGTACTTTAAAACTTTAATACTTTAAAAATCCAAGAATTTGCAAAGCATCAACTTTGGCCCCAACACAAGGCATCGACAGAGATTCTAAGTTAAACCAAGTATAATTTGTATTTATTGAGTTTAAATATCGCATTTAAAATGTGCTACTTTTGGTGTTATCAACTAGAAGCAGTACTTTTGCAGTATAAGTTGATTTCTTGCCCCCCTAGAGGGGGTGTATGTTTTGATGTGCATGTGAATGCATATTTTTTCAATGGTCATCGCAGGTTTAATCCTGCTAACAGGGGCTAATAAGGCACGTGTGAACGCACCCTTATTATTAGCAGGGCAAGGAGTAAAATCCCTGCCCTTTTTTTATCAGTAGTTTTTGCACAAAGTACTGAAGTATTGAATAAGGTTTTGCAATTATACACTATCCTATTTGTTCCGGATGGTTATATTATATATTATATATATTATATATAATATATAATATAAAAATATGTTAAATATAAATTTAACTACTTCTAGACACTTCTTCCAACAACACGCAGAGCTTATTCAATACTTCAGTACTTCAGTACTTCAATACTTTTAAATAAAATGCAAGACTGCTAAGTGGCGCACTTAAAGGTGCTAAATATTGCACTTAGCCACGCTAAGTGGCCCACTTTCACAAAAGAACTGTATTTGTGAAATAGGGAAGTATTTATCGGCCGATCGAGGAGACACAAAAAAATCTATAAATACCAGTTTTGCCGATGTGCTTGATGAAATTATAGAATAGCAGTAGATTACCTTCACAGCTCTGAAGATTATCAAGAGTTACAAAGTTACAGGTGCAAAATTTACATTTTTAAGTAAGAAAATTAATTTAATTATTTAATTAATTTTCTTACTTTTTTTTATCTTATGTTCTTTCTACCTTTGCATCGTCAATCAGAAACAACGGCACATCTGATGATCGATGAATGGTTATTGATGATTGATGTCTCGTTAGAGTGACAACGAACTTTTAAAGTTCAAGTAATAACAACAACCAAAAGTGGAGAGCAAAAAACAAGGATCCGATTTCGAACTCAATGCTTTTGAAATTGACAATGAACAAATGACGCTGGAAGCGTCACCCTCTCGGCAGCTGAGTTTCAGATAAGATGCCAACAATGACCGGAGAGGTCGACCCTTCCAGGGTCGGGAGTTGAAGGGGGAAGCACATACTGCAGGTGCAAGCATCAGCAGTTAGCGAGAGGGCGATACCTCCGGCATCGTAAGGAAGGAAGCAAAATTCCGACTAGTTCATTGAAAATTAAAATCAAAAGAAAGGGAATTAAAATGAAGATTTTTAAGATTGAAAAGCAAAATCCAGCTATGACTGGTACTTCTGCAAAAAGGGAGTGGAAATCGAGAACGCATGATGTAGGGATTATCAAAACTTCCGACTGATATGGTGGGGCGAGAAGAAAAGGAAAAATAATCATAGCAAAAGAAATAGCAATAAATGGTAATCACAATTACTAATTGCTAATTACTAATTACTAATTAAAAAAAAGATTATGTTTGATTTTGGAATTAATGCTAGAAGATCATTTGGTATGAAGATTTGTACTGCTGATGACTTCAATAGAATAATTGATGATACTAAGGTATCAACCATCTGTGCAGAAATCGCCGATCTGCGCGAACAGAAAATGCGTGGCGAACTTAATATGGAGGGCTTCAAGAAGGCTAAGAATAGACTTAAGATTATGTTGCCTGTGTTTACCTTTATGTCTCATTATACCAATAGGGTTCGCAGGAATGAGAATGCAGTGGCTTCAGGATTGTCAATCTTTGATATTGATAATATAACCCCACCAGGCGTCCCCGAAGGGGAGGATGCTCATGCAGGACTCTTCTCTGCGCTCTATACGCACATGCTTTCTCGGGAGCCTATTACCGATGAGAATACGATTGAGGAGATGAGGAAGCTCGGTATCGTGCTGGTGCATGTTTCTCCTTCACTAGAAGGATTGCATATCATCTTTGTTACTCCTGCCGATAAGACTTATGCGGAGGCGCTGGAGTGGATGGGTAAGCAGCTGGGATGTGAGTTTGATACAACCACCAAGGACCCTGCTAGATGTTCATTTGCTGTACCTCGTGATTACATTCTTTATATCAACAACGAGGAGTTGTTTAAGGAGAGAGACCTCTCTCCCCGCTCTCCCCTTCAGGGAGAGGGCCGCAGAACTGCCAAGCGATTGCTTGCTCGTGGTATACCCTCTCCTAACCTCTCCCGTTCCACGGGCGAGGGACGCATTTCTGCTAAACTTTCAGAAGCTGGAGAAGGCAATGCTAATCTTTCATTAGCAGAAGCTGGAGGAGGCAATGCTAATCTTTCATTAGCAGAAGTTAGAGGAGGCAATGCTAATCCTTCATTAGCAGAGGATAACGTCAACATCTTCTCCCCCGCTCGCGGGGGAGATAAGAGAGAGGGTATGCCACAAGAGACCCACTCTCAAGCGGAAACAGAAGTAGCACTCGCAGAAACAGAAGTAGCACTCGCAGAAACAGAAGCAGCACTCGCAGAAACAGAAGCAGCCGAAGCCCCAACAGCCCTCTCCCTGAAGGGGAGAGAGGCTTTATCAAAGGCCAACTACGCTTTCAACTTATGTATGAAGGAGGCAAAGCTTCACGAGGTAGATTTAAATGTAGAGGGTGCTCGACACAATTCACTGCTATCAATCTTATCAGTGGGTGCAGCTCGCTTGATTCCTCGAGAGCTAATAAATGAGGTACTAAAGTTGCACATGCCAAATAATTGGGATGATGAGAATATCCAGCAGTTGCTAGATGATTTCTACACCAACTATAACAACACCAAGGTGATGTCGCAGGCATTGAGAGATATTCATGCCAAGGTAATGAATTTTACCCCACCACGCCTCGCCGAAGGAGAGGATGTTCTCCCTGTCAATGCCGATGAGGAGGAGGATATCGAGCCTTATGAGGTCAAGATTCCGAAGATTGACGAGGAGCATCTTCCTCTAGGATTTAAGGCTTCTGTGAGAGGAGTTCCAGATAATTTGAAGTGGCCAGCTATTGTGGCAGCCCTCCCAATCGCAGCAACTTATGCCGATTCAGTAACGGTTCGCTATTGCGATGGTAAAAAGCAGCAGTTGCAGTTGATGTCAATCATCGTGGGTGCCATGGCATCAGGTAAATCAGTATGCATGGATGTGTTCGGCAAGTGGGCGCGAATCTTCTACGAAGAGGATGATGCAAACTTTGAGGAGGAGCAGGCCATCAAGATTATAAACAAGAATAAGCGACAGAATGAGCGAGGAATCGAGACGGATCATAAGCCAATCCACATCGAAGCATTCAAGGCTTCAGAGGCACAGCTTTGTCAGCGAATTAATGATGCCAATGGTCATTCCATCTGCTCTGCAGGTGAGGAGCTGGATGATCTGGTAATGTCTAACCAGGGTGCTTTAGGAAACAAGATGCCATTGGCCCGCCTCGGTTTTGATGGTGGTCGATACAAGCGAGATATGGCTGGTTCTCAATCAGTTTCAATTAATGTAAAGCATGTAAGGTGGAACTGGATGGTAACTGGAACTTGGGGACAATTCAATAAGCTCTTCCGAAAGGACAACATAGAAAATGGTTTGTCTTCTCGTGTGCTTGTTGCCGAAATGCCAGATATGACCTTTGCCCCAATGCCGAAATATACCACTGAGGATCCAACCATTCAGGAAGAGATCGACAAGGCTTGTGAGATTCTTCGATCAAAGGAAGGTTTCTTCGATACCCCTAAGCTGAGAGAGGCCATCTACAACTGGCAGGAGAATGTGAGAATTACCGCCGAGAAGAACATGGATAATCCTAGAGGTGTATTCCGTAAGC
>CAJOPE010000075.1 GCA_905236815.1 uncultured Prevotella sp.
GCTTCTAAGTTTGAATTTTATTGTTTGGTCACTATAAAATTACTCATTTTCAATGAGTTATACAAACTTTGAAGCCTTTTTTTATTCTAAATTTAAGTTAATATATGCATTGATTCCTTACATGCGAAACTTCAGTTAATATATTTCGTTTGATCGTATTGTTGGGAACTTTTGCACTAGCAATGGCTTTCGCAGGAAACGATTTGGTGAATTTTATTGGTGTACCTCTATCAGGATTAGATAGTTATCAGGATTATACAGCCCATAACCAGGGAGTATCACCTGATTCCTTTACCATGACTTCACTTATGGAAAGTGCAAAGACTTCACCTATCTATTTGTTTGGTGCAGGTATTATTATGATAGTTGCAATGGCCACTTCAAAGAAAGCACAAAATGTCATTAAGACAACAGTAGATTTAAGTCGCCAAGACGAAGGTGATGAGATGTTTGGATCTTCTCATGCAGCAAGAGCAATAGTCCGGTTTTTTCAAACCTCAAACAAGTATATAGTGGGTATCATACCTGTTCGTATTAAGAATTGGATCAACGTACGCTTTGATAAGAACAACCTTGCATTGGAAGATGATAAGGCCGCCTTCGATATGGTGCGTGCAGCGGTAACACTGGTTATTTCTTCCATGCTTATCACTATAGGTACCAACTATAAGTTACCACTTTCCACCACTTATGTCACCTTTATGGTGGCAATGGGCTCCAGTCTGGCCGATCGTGCTTGGAGTCGTGAGAGTGCTGTATTCCGTGTAACAGGAGTTATTTCTGTCATCGGCGGTTGGTTTATCACAGCAGGAGTATCCTTCTTATTGGCTGCAATCATCTGTCTGGTAATGTTTTATGGTGGCATCATCGCCAACATTGTCTTCATCGGCATCGTCATTGCCTCGCTCATCCGCAGCAATTACAAATATAAGAAAAAGGAGGAAGCAGAAAACAAAGATTATGATGTCTTCCGCATGATGATGCGCACCCGCGACCCCGAACTGGTTTGGGAGATGCTTCGCAAGCAAGTGAGTAAGACGCAGGCTTATATTTGCAGATTCTCCTTGGAACAATTCAATAATATTATGGATGGATTGGAGAATGAGAAGACGGGTGTTTTAAGCAAGGCGCAAAAGGAATTGAAGGCGACCAAGCAGCCACTTAAGAAGATTCGTCGACAAGAGATGCTGGCACTTCAGCGAGTTCCTAGAATGATCGCCATCGAGCGCAATACCTGGTTCCATCTTGGAATGAATAGTAGTCAACAGTTTATTTATGGACTTCGTCGTATGCTGGAACCTATTAAGGAGCATGTGGATAATAGTTTCAACCCGCTTTCTCCCGAGCTCATTGCCGATTTCCTGCCGATAAAGCGAAGGATCAATGAACTGATGAAGGCTACCTGTGAGCAGATAGAAACGGGTCGCTACGACAACTATCGTGAAATCCTGGCAGATGCCGATAGTTGCAAGGATGAGCTCTCTGTTCTGAGAAAGAAGCAAATTGATCGTATGCAGGATAGCGACAGCAATTCGCAGATGCAGATCAATCTACTCTACCTGAATGTATTACAGGAGAGTCAGCAATTCCTCAGCAATATGCGTCATCAGCTCAGAGCTACCAAGAAATTTATGGAGTAGGGGGGGGAATATCCGTAAAATTGGTACTATCAAAGCCGATTGGGGTAACGTCGGATTGAAAGGATTTTCGTATTTTTGCAAGCAAAAATGGAATAATATATTTAGATATGAAAAAACTTTTTATATTCGCATTATCGGCTTTGATGTCGCTTTCAGCGAGTGCACAAAGTAAGGTGTATCTCACTCGTGAGATTTCGCCTGAAGCTTTGGTGAAGATTTATAAAGCGCTGGGTGTCAAGGCAAAGGGTAGAGTAGCTGTTAAGGTAAGTACGGGCGAGGGGTCCAATCCAAACTATCTGAAGCCAGAACTCATCAAGGATTTGGTTTTCGAGGTGGATGGTACTATCGTAGAGAACAATACTGCTTATAGCAGCGGTCCTGGAAATGAAAAAGATGAACGCAACACATCTGCTAATCACTGGAAGGTGGCAGAGCGCCATGGTTTCACCAAGTTGTTCCCTGTTGACATCATGGATGAATATGATGAGATCCGTATTCCTGTGAAGGATCAGAAGAATATTAAATTCGACATCGTGGGTGGCCACATGGCAAACTATGATTTCATGATAGCGCTCAACCATTTCAAGGGTCATCCTATGGGTGGCTACGGTGGTGCATTGAAGAACCTTTCTATCGGTTGTGCCAGTGCCAATGGTAAGGCTTACATACACTCTGCCGGCAAGATGGAGAAACTGGATATGAGTAAGCTGTGGACACCTGAATATATTGGTAATCAGGATGGTTTCCTTGAGAGTATGGCAGCTGCTGCTCAGGCAGTTGTCAATTATTTCCAAAAGCAGAATGGTATCATTTATATCAGTGTGATGAATAACATGAGTATTGACTGTGACTGTGTGGATCATCCAGCGCCAGTGAAGTTGAAGGACTATGGTATTCTTGCTTCTACTGACCCTGTAGCGCTTGATCAGGCTTGTGTGGATATTATTAATCAGCAGAAGGTTACTGCAGAGAACGATCCAACCGATTTGCTCAAGCGTATCGACAAGCAGCACGGAACTCATACTATCGACTGGGCAGAGAAAATTGGATTAGGCAGCAAGAAATACAAGTTGGTTAATCTCAAATAATAGAAGAAATCATCAACACAAATACAATTAAAATCAGTTCTTTGTGAACTGAACATCAAAATTTAAGAGTAGGAGGACAGTTGTCCTCCTATTTCTTGTTATAACTTTTTAAATTTAGAGCAATGGATAAGGCTCTAGCTACTTTCTAGTCATTTAATAATCCAGGCCACTATATAAATCCATTGCCTAGCTGAAATAAAGCGACAGAAGAAGTATGAACTGAAAATTAGCCATCCAAAAAAATAATGGCTTTTATGTGTAGGATTTATCCACCTCAATATAATAGCTTCACCTTTCGATTTTGGCATATCAAATAGCATTGATTTTGCGTCCTTTTGTGGAATATCATATTCTTCTATGTATCTCATATTATTACTGGTTGTTCTTATTAGATTAAGCTCTACGCAATAGCTTCTTATGCAACTAAAAAATAAGAGGGCATTCCATTTGGAATACCCTCCTTTCTTGGTTAATAAACCACTTTAGAAAATTATATATTTCTCTATAATAATTAGAAAGTAATGTCAATTCCACCCATGAAAGTAGCACCCGGCATTGGGAATCCTGCTACGGTTTCATAGTTTGTTGCCAATAGATTCTCACCCTTTACAAAGAGGTGAATTCCTTTTGCTACACGATAGTTTGCTGTAGTATTCCAAAGCAGGAAGTTTTCCTTATCGGCATTTGCACTTACTGTCTTGTAGAGTCCTGCAACATACTGCAAACCAGTATTGATGCTGAAGTTACCTTCCTGATAGCTACCCCCAAGGAAAGCCTTGTGCTCTGGAGCCGAAACTTGAGGATTGCTCATGTGAAGGAAACTGTAGTTACCATTCACCTTGAAGTGATCATCGATCTTCCATGAACCCTCCAACTCAAAGCCCGAGTTCTCGGTAGCACCTGTATTCACATTCAGCATACTGCCATTCACCATCTGCGTCTGAATCATATTATCAGCCTTCAGATAGAACACATTTACACCAATCATCAATCGGTTCTCCATTAAATGCTGACGATAAGACAACTCATAGTTCATCATGCGTTCAGGTTCCAAGTTCACATTAGCAGGTCTATACATATAGAGCTCCTTCAGGGTAGCATTGCGGAAACCCTTGCTCACTCTAGCACGCATTGTCGCGTTATTAGGCAGCAAAAAGGTAAGGCTACCTTGAGGTATCCACTCATTGCCACTGATTGCATGGTGATCCAAACGGATACCTGCATCGAAAATCATCCATGGGGTGATATCCTGACGGAAATCAACGTATCCAGCTATTTCGTTTACCGAACGTTTTGCGATATCTGTTTCCTTTCCATCTGCCATAGCACGATTCCAGGCATGACCACCATAGTGGTGGAAATCTACACCACCTGTAGTCTGATTGCCTTTGAAGAGCTGATAACTCTGATAGAGTGAGAAACCACCCATACGGTCATCGTGCAGATAATATGAAGAACGAGGACTGCCCCCAGGATGATAACCATCATTAATGTGATGATGTCCCCAGTTATAGAAAACTCGGAAAGCACCACTTGTACGGTCATATTCGTTCGAGAGAGAAAGGGCAGCCAGTCCTCGTGTAATCATCATGTCGTTATCAATCATTGGATTGGTTTCCTCACCTGGATTGGATGACTCAAAATAGGTGAGATTAGCATCACCCGATAAACTCCAATTTGGAGAGAAATCATAGCCGAGCTTTACAAATCCACTTACTTGCTCGAATGAGGAATTCTCACGATGGCCATCTGTTCTTCCATAATTGGCTCCTACGATGCTTGAGAACTTATCCTTGCGAAATCGGTTGATAGCTGAAGCCTGTAAGGTTCCGTAACTTCCACCTTGAACATTTATATTGGTAGAAACTCCATCCTGCTGCATCTGTCGGGTGACCTCTTGGAGCTCTGTAGATTTTGTTTTTGGTGCAGATCCTAATGTAAAGCCCTTAGCTGCTGGAAATATCGCAAGTGGCATGTTTGTAGCAAGGTCAGCTGAAGATGTTGATACATCAAACAAAACAAGCAAAAAAAAGGACAACAAACCCAATAGTGAAAAGGTATTTGATGTTGTAGAAGTTATGCCGTCATTTCCTGGAGGAAACGGAGCTTTATTTCAGTACTTGGCTAACAATATTAAATATCCTGTAGATGCGCAAAAGAAAGTAATTGAAGGAAGAGTAGTTGTAACCTTTATCGTTGAAAAAGACGGCGATATATCTGACATCCGAGTTATTCGTCCTGTCTATCCTTCACTTGATAAGGAATCAATTAGAGTTATAGGCACAATGCCGAATTGGAATCCAGGTAAATCAAAAGGTGAATCTTTAAGAGTAAGATATAATATTCCAATTGCCTTTCGACTCAAATAATAAAATGCTTTACTCATTTGTCCTTCCGCTTTTTGTAGGGAAGGACGAATGAGTAAAGACAATTAAATGATGACAATGCGACAATTTCTTTTAACTTTTTTACTATTACTTCCTTGTTGCCTGATGGCACAAGTTAAGATAGAATGTCCTGATAGTGTAGATGCTGATTCTGCCTTTAGAATATCATTTATCATTCAAGACAGTGTACAAAATTTTAAATTAGGAGATTCTAAAGGGATAAAGAAACTTGCAGGCCCCTATTATTCATCGCATTCATCATTCAGTGTAATCGGCGGTAAAACTATAAGTGAATTTCAAACTATTATTAGTTTCAAACTTAAAGTCAGCAAAATTGGAAAATGTACTATAAATCCGTCTACCTATTATTTGAGTAGTGGAAAAAAATACACAACACCTCAACTTTCTTTTTGGGCCGTAAATGGAGCCAAACTAGCCAAGTCACGAAAAGAAAGAAGTTTAAATGATCTAGCGACAGATTTTATTCTGACAAAAAGTAAAGAGATTACAGCTGTCGAATCTAAAATTAACAAAAAACTTATTCATCTAGGTGATAGCCTTGAATTAACGTTTCAGTTATACACGAATGAAGATATAACCAGTATAAGTAAGAATAAACCTGATGTTGATTTTTGTATAACGGAACTTCAACAAGTTGGCACAGATTCAATGATATCAGCTACTTACAAGGGAAATCCTGTTAGCACAGCAACAATATTAATATGTAAAATCATCCCATTAAAAACAGGAATGTTTCATATTCCATCTTTGAAATTTGAGGCCATTAAATTAGAGAGAAATAAAGATATAGATCCTTTTGAAGCTATTTTAAATCCATCTTCTTGTTATGAAGAGAAGAAAATTACTTTGACCTCAAATGCATTATCATTTACTGTAATAAAATAAGCTATGAAACGAATTGTCTGTTTAATTGAACTAATGAGGCTGATTCTGAAAAATACATTAGCAATTTTTGATTTGCCTAATAGTTGATATCCAATTTGGAGGGTTAGCCATTACTGCTTCATATCCAAAGAAGAGTGATACAACCTTGCTTTGAAACCTTCGTTTTGATTGAAAAATAAAGAGAAGGTGTACTCATGGTAAACCCTCTCCTTGATCTCCCCCATAATTGGGGGAGAATTTAATCATTTCAAGCAACTAGCAAGCACATTAAGAACCTCCTGGGCAGAATAGCTTCGTGCTATAATTTTCCCCTCAGGATCAATGAGAAGTATTGTTGGTACTCCATCCACACCATATTCGGTAGCTCCAACTTGTTGAGCATTGATCATTTGTGGATAAGGTATCTTCAAATCATTAATGGCTTTCTTGGTAGCTTCAGGTTGATCCCATACCGCTACACCCAATACATTAAGCTTGGTTCGATCAACTTTATTGTAAACATCGATAAGTGCAGGAATTGCCTGACGACATGGACCGCACCAACTTGCCCAGAAATCAACTATAGTATATTTTCCTTTGCCTACATAGTCGCTGAGTTTCGTTGTTTTACCTTCATAGGTCACGCTAAAGTCGATAAACTTAGATCCTACTGAAGTTGACTCCTTGGCCATTCTTTTTCTTTCTAATTCTACTTTTCTAGCATCCAGAATAGGTTTGCACACATCTGCTAGAATACCTGTACGAATGGAAGCTCGAGCTTCCTTCCATACATCCTCATAATCAGCGTAAAGAGTCATAATTGTCATCGTTTCTATATCATCATTATGCTCCTTCATAAGTTCATGAATATCATCCTCCCTCTTTCTACGCAAGTCACTATACTTCGATTTCATATTTTCGAGCTTGACCATATCGTTATTTTTGTAGGCTTCATTCATTTCACCCTCCATTTTGCGTAAGCCCTCAGAAAGTGCATCTATTTCATGGTCAATCTTCTGACTTTTCTGATAAAAAGGACTACCATCCTGATCAAAGTAACCATTATGTACAGTCATCTTCAACTTTGAGTTTGGTACAGCCAAAATACTCATATATGCAGTACATATACTGCCATCATCGAAACGTGCGATAAGATGTAGCGTCTTTGCTTTATCAATATTAGTGTGATAGGTAAACTTTCCATTCTTCACATCAACAGAGTCAATAGCCAAAGCTGGATTTCCTACATTTTCTCGCTTATCACAAATGTAATACTTTACATCATGTAAGCCTTTGCTAACAGTGCCATCGATTGTAAAATTATCTTTGGCTAGCATAGGAGATGCCATCATCAAGGCAATGGCACAATTAAAAAATTTAATTGTACAATTCATAATTGTTTTTTATGGTTTGATTTATAAAGATTTACGGCGTTTTAACTATTATGTAATTTTCATAGTTCTAGAGTTCCATTCTATTACGCAATGCAAATGTAATGAATTATCGTCAAAGCACAAAATACAACTATCAACTTTTAATTATTTTCACGGAAGATAATATACAGCAACATACCCTAAATATAAAGAATAAAGTCCTCCTCTTTTTCATATTATAAAAAAGAGGAGGACCGAAATCATGTATAAGCTTGATGCTTAATTTCGTAAAATAGTAATGATGCTATTTTGTAGTAGTATTCGTATTTTGTTTCTCATTACCCTGGTCTTGTATATCAACTTTTTCATTAGGGAAGTAGCTGGAATGAATCTGTCCACGGATATGACTAAAGTTGCTATAGGTTCTCACTGTACTCTGTTTCAGAAGATCGTAGATTTCACGATGCGTCTTGTTCTGGTAGTATGAGTTAACTTCTATCGTCAGTCCATCAGAACCATTAGTGCGTAGTTTCTTCAACATAGAGGCCTTGATACCCGTTACATCGATAGTCATGTTATCATAATTATGTGCGATGCTGATGCTGATAGGATATTCGGTATTATCCACTTTGTAGTAAGCACGATAGTCGCGAATGTGTATTCCATCGATTTCTACAAGATCAGTCTGGCTGATAGGTAGGGTAACCTGAACATCCACGGTATTACGGATGTGGATGGCTGTCTTAATTTCGTTCCAGTTGTTGTGCTGCTGCTGATGAATATCTACTTCCACCTCACCATTGAGCTGTAAGCCATCTTGTAGTTTGAGAATACCATCTACATGCCAACCATCATCCTGGTGCTTAACTACATACCAGTCGATATAGTATTGCTTACCATCGAGCTTCTGCTTCAGTTCTTGCAGGTTAAATTTGGAACTCTGGTTTGCTTCGATCAAATCATCCAGACTTGGCACTTGCATGAGCGCATCCTCAGCTTGAACCCATTCGCTATCAACTAGGTATTCGTAAATCCAAGTATTTCCCTCTCTCTCTCCACTATACTGGTAAGGATAGTAATAGTTTATAGTTCCCCTATTTTTATCGTTTTGATCGAATTTCCATCCGAATTGAGTGGGAAGTAATCGTTTGCATTATACCCGCTTACTCCATTGATGGCATCAACGAGTGAGCCATCTAGTCTGATGTAGTAGTAGGCCGGTTCTGGTGAAGCAGCTATGCGCGCAATATTCTGCTTGGCTTGAGGGGAATTCTCTGTCCCTGCATACATTTGAACGGTGGTACCCGGTGTTAAAGTAGTCTCCTGAGAGGTAGGAGAGCCCGAGTCCATATCTGCCAATTGGTTTGTACAACTTGCCAGTAAGACAATAGTACATAGTAGAAGTAATGATTTTAAACTTTTCATAATCGTTATTTATTTAGTTCTTAAAAAAAATCTTTATCCGATAGATAATTCGATTTCCTTAGTTCTCAGCGAAATTTTATACGTAGAGAGTGTTAAATTTCATTTTGCAAATATAATTATTTTTATTGATA
>CAJOPE010000076.1 GCA_905236815.1 uncultured Prevotella sp.
CCCAAGTACATTGCTGTACTTGCTTCTTGTACTACTTCTCTGTTTATGTAATCTTTTCAAAGAACTCTTTCTTTATGCTTATCGAGAAGTGTAATTCTCAAAAGCGAGTGCAAAGATAAGCATAATTTTCGGAACACCAAAACATTTACCAAGAAAAATTTAAAAATCAGTCGATTTTTCCAAAATAATTACAAAAACCACCAATATCATCAGATCCAAGCTATTCTTCAACGAATTGTTTCTTCCTTAAACGTTTTAGTTTCCCTAATGCTTTTTTTCCGGCTTTTTCACCCTTTTCAATCATCTCATATAATTGAGAAGGCAAAATACTTGCCACATTATAGTCTTTCAGCTTCGGATGAATATATATATCCGCCGACTTCTTATTGGCATTATATTTCGCCAGACCTGGCTGAGCCACCAGCCAATCAACCCCTTTTTTCACATCACCAAGGTTTTTAGGCAGCAATTTCTTATAATATTTAGAAGGTATATCCTCGGCAGCAATGTATTTTTCCTGCTGAAGGTCGATGGCGATTACTATATCCGCCCCCATTGCACGTGCCACATCCACTGGAAGATTATTCCTCACTCCCCCATCGATAAGTAGTTTTCCCTGATAGAAGACTGGCTTCAGCGCTCCCGGAAGGGCGGCACTTGCCCGGACAGCCTTGGAAAGATCTCCATGATCGAGCACCACCTCGTTCAATTTAGGCAAAGTGGTCGCCACACATCGAAAAGGAATCTTGAGGGAGTCGAAGTTGATATCCTCCGTATCTTTCAACAAATCGCCCAGAAGTTGATTCACTCCCCCTGGAGTTGTGAGCACATCAATATAGTTCTGAGTGGTGAAGAGATACTGCATCTTATCGGCAGAATAGCCCGATGCATAAAGCGAGCCAATGATAGCACCTATGCTAGTGCCCACCACATAGTCTACCTTTACACCCGACTTTTCGATATATCGCAGCACACCGATCTCGGCTGCACCTTTCGCTCCGCCTCCGCCGAAGACAAGAGCCACCTTTGGTCGCTCCTGCCCAAAGCATGGTAACTGCAACAGAAGGCATAAAGCGGCGAATATAAACTTAAAATTTGTTTTCATGGGTGCAAAGATAACCATCTTTTAATAAAATTGATTATCTTTGCTGTCAAAACTTTATCTATTAAGACAATGAAAAGAATATTAGCACTCGTTTTAAGTGTATTAATTTTAATGCCTGCTTTCCCAAAGGATTTTGAACACCCTTGGAAAGGCAAGAAAGTTGCCTATCTTGGCGACTCTATCACCGACCCTCGAAATAGCGGTTCGAAAAAGAAGTACTGGGGATTCCTCGAAGATATGCTTGGAATTACACCTTATATATATGGTATCAGTGGAAGACAATGGGATGATGTTCCAAATCAAGCCGACAAGCTGATGGCAGAACATGGCGATGATGTGGATGCTATTATGATTTTTATGGGTACAAACGATTTCAACTCAGCTGTTCCTATTGGAAAATGGTGGGACGAAAGCACCGACTCTGTTGTATCCGCCCATAAGGGACAATGGCAAAAGGCGAAGTATCTGAGAAGACATCGCACTCCAAACATGGACAACAATACGTTGCGTGGAAGAATAAATATTGCGATGAGCAAACTGAAAAAAATGTATCCAACGAAGCAAATTGTGTTGCTCACTCCTATCCATCGTGCATTTTTTATGAGCAGCGATACCAATATCCAGCCAAACGAGGAATGGGAAAATGCTTGCTCTACTTTCTTCTCTGATTATGTGGAGAGCGTGAAGGAAGCAGGAAACATCTGGTCGGTTCCTGTGATCGACTTAAATGGAATAAGTGGTCTCTATCCTCTTTTCGACGAGGGAATGGTATATTACAAGGATGCAAAGAAAGACCGATTGCACCCAAACGATGCTGGTCATCAAAGAATTGCTAAAACACTTTACTACCAGCTACTTTCATTACCTTGCAATTTCTAATTTTGCATCAAATTATAAAATAAAATGCCCGTACAGATAGTCTGTAAGGGCATTTTTGTTTATATACTAAACTATCAATTTTGACCATAAAGTTTTACAACATCGTTTAAAACACGTCCTGTTAGAAAAAGAAAAAGCATACGTTATATTGGAGAAGTAAAACATATATAGATTGAACTTTAAAATAAACGACTTCACATTATGGTGTATAAAAACACATAAGTGTCTATAATTAAATTATTTACCCATCTCTACCCATGCCACTTGTTCTTCTAATTTTACACATTTGCATAATGTCAAACGGTCGTTTCACATTACTGAAGTTTCGCATGTAAGGAATCAATGCATATATTAACTTAAATTTGGAATAAAAAAAGGCTTCAAAGTTTGTATAACTCATTGAAAATGAGTAATTTTATAGTGACCAAACAATAAAATTCAAACTTAGAAGC
>CAJOPE010000077.1 GCA_905236815.1 uncultured Prevotella sp.
AACCGTACATTTACGTTGGCTATTTCAACCGTATTCGCTAATCACCAAATTTCAAGGAGTTATATTTCGTCGAACTCACGTTAATTAAGGTTGTTTTAAAATCTCCTCCCATTTGTAGGAGAGATAAAAAGAGAACCCGTTGGCGGAATTAAATATTGAAAATAGCCTAATAATCACGCTATATTTTTCGTTCAATTTAAAAAAGTTCCTCCATATTTTGAGATAAATCATTGGATATCACAAAATTAACTATGGAGGAACTTTTTGAAATGCTTTTATTTTTTATATAGGTGATAATGCGCCTATTTTATCCATACGAAGATTAAGTATACACAAAATTAATTCCGCCAACAGGTAAAGAGAGTATGCCACAAGATTAAGCAGCAAAGCTAATTAGAAATTAGCGAATAAAACTTGTTCGTGGCATTCCTCTCTATCTACCCCACGAGCGGGAGAGAAGTAGTTCCCTAAGAATTATCTAAGTTAGCAGAAGTAAATAGTTGATAAGTTTAAGTACAATACACAAGCTTTTTGCCTGCAACATATAAAGTATTGTCTTGCAAAAACTTAACTTTTATAATGCCTCGACTTCCCTTATTACCTTTCATATAATTGCAGATGACCTCCAATTATAATGCAGATGACCTCCAATTATAATGCAGATGATCTCCAATTATAATGCAGGTGACTTGCAATGCTAATGCAGGTGACCTGCAATACACATAAAGATGACCTGCAATTAAGCCCTTCTTGCATCCTAAGAACGTCCTTTTTACCTTCCAATTAGGTCGTTCTTAGGATAACATTTAATATATTATCAACTTGTATTAGATTCTCTAAACTATTCACCTATAACTCACTATAATACATCACCTTACTCAGAAAAGTGAATAGTTTTGAATATCCACCATAAACTATCTTAGTTCCAGATAACTCCACGCTTGCTTGATAGAACATCCCCCCTCTCCTCGGCATAAAACAGCCCTCAGCTATCAGAGTGTTATATTTTTACCATTTTTGTTTTCAAAAAATAATCTTATGTCGAAAGAAAGTTGTATCTTTGCAAGCGAATTATAACACCTATCTTAAAAATAAAAGTATGATTCTTTTTTTCAGAACTCAATCAAAGAGTGTGATCGCCACTGAAATCGACCACAAGCCGACTCAGGACGAAATCAATGAACTTTGCTGGCTTTACGGCGACGCTACACTGGAAGACGCCCAGGAATTGTCGGGCTTCTTTGTTGGCCCTCGCCGTGAAATGATTACCCCTTGGAGTACGAATGCCGTTGAGATTACTCAGAATATGAGTCTTAGCGGCATTTTGCGTATAGAGGAGTATTTCCCAGTTGACTCTGAGGATGCAGAGCACGACCCTATGTTGCAGCGTATGTACAAGGGCATCGACCAGACAATCTTCACCGTTAAGCACGAGCCAGAACCAATCAAGTATGTAGACGACCTCGAGAAATACAACGAGGAGGAAGGTCTTGCCCTCTCTGAGGACGAAATGGCTTACCTGCACAAGCTTGAGAAGGAAAACGGCCGTCCACTGACCGACTCTGAAATCTTCGGTTTCGCACAGATCAACTCAGAGCACTGCCGTCACAAGATTTTCGGCGGTAAGTTCATTATCGATGGTGAGGAGAAGGAATCTTCTCTCTTCAATCTGATTAAAAAGACTACCAAGGAGAACCCTAACATGGTTATCTCCGCATATAGTGATAATGTGGCTTTCTCTCAGGGCCCTGTTATCGAGCAGTTTGCTCCTGCCGATCAGAGTACAGCCGATTACTTCCAGGTGAAGGATATCGAGAGTGTAATCTCTCTCAAGGCAGAAACTCACAACTTCCCTACTACCGTAGAGCCTTTCAATGGTGCAGCTACAGGTACTGGTGGTGAGATCCGCGACCGTATGGGTGGTGGTGTTGGCTCATGGCCTATCGCCGGAACTGCTTGCTATATGACTGCTTATCCTCGCTTGAAGGATGACAATGGCAAGACTGATGCTGAGCGTGATTGGGAGGATATTCTTCCTGTTCGTGACTGGTTATATCAGACTCCAGAGCAGATTCTTATCAAGGCTTCAAATGGTGCTTCCGATTTCGGAAACAAGTTTGGTCAGCCTCTTATCACAGGTTCTCTGCTTACATTCGAGCATCAGGAGAACAATGAGAAGTATGCTTACGACAAGGTTATCATGCTTGCTGGTGGTGTTGGTTATGGCAAGAAGCGCGATTGCCTCAAGAAGGAGCCTCAGCCAGGTAACAAGGTGGTAGTTGTCGGTGGTGATAACTATCGCATTGGTTTGGGTGGTGGTTCTGTATCTTCTGTAGATACAGGTCGTTACAGCAACGGTATTGAGCTGAATGCTGTTCAGCGTGCCAACCCTGAGATGCAGAAGCGCGACTACAACTTGGTTCGTGCCCTCGTTGAGGAAGATGAGAACCCTGTAGTTTCTATCCACGACCACGGTTCAGCAGGTCACTTGAACTGCTTGTCAGAGTTGGTTGACGAATGTGGTGGTGAGATTGATATGACCAAGCTTCCTATCGGCGATAAGACCTTGAGTGCCAAGGAGATTATTGCTAATGAGAGTCAGGAGCGTATGGGCTTGCTCATCGATGAGAAGTATCTCGACCATGTTCAGAAGATTGCTGATCGCGAGCGTGCTCCTATGTATGTTGTCGGCGAGACTACCGGCAATGCTCACTTCAGTTTCCGTCAGGCTGATGGCGTTAAGCCTTTCGACCTTGATGTTGCCCAGATGTTTGGTCACACTCCTAAGACCATCATGACAGACGAAACTGTAGAGCGCAAATATCAGGATGTTACCTATTCTATAGATAATCTCGACGAATACCTCAACCGTGTGCTTCAGCTCGAGGCTGTTGCCTGCAAGGACTGGTTGACCAACAAGGTAGACCGTTCCGTAACTGGTAAGGTAGCTCGTCAGCAGGGCCAGGGCCAGATTCAGTTGCCATTGAGCGACCTCGGTGCTGTAGCTCTCGACTATCGTGGTCAGAAGGGTATCGCAACAGCTCTCGGCCATGCACCTCAGGCTGGTCTCGGCGACCCTAAGGCTGGTTCAGTTCTCTCTGTAGCAGAGGCACTTACCAACGTATTATGGGCACCTATGGCCGACAAAGAGACTCCACTGAACTCAGTAAGTCTCTCAGCTAACTGGATGTGGCCATGCCGCAGTCAGAAGGGTGAGGATGCTCGTCTCTACGAGGCAGTTCAGGCATTGAGCGACTTCTGCTGTGCAATCCATGTAAATGTACCAACAGGTAAGGACTCTCTCTCACTTACTCAGCAGTATCCTAATGGCGAGAAGATCATCGCTCCAGGTACCGTCATCGTAAGTGCAGGTGGTGAGGTTAGCGACATTCGCAAGATTGTTTCTCCTGTATTGGTTAACGATAAGAATTCATCCCTCTATCATATCGACTTCAGCTTCGATGAGCAGCGCCTGGGTGGTAGTGCTTTCGCACAGAGTCTCGACACGGTGGGCAGCGATGTTCCAACTGTCAAGAACCCAGAGTATTTCGTTGATTGCTTCAATGCTGTTCAGGAACTCATCAATCGTGGATGGGTAATGGCTGGTCACGATATCTCTGCAGGTGGTTTGATCACTGCATTGCTCGAGATGACCTTCGCAAATGTTGAGGGTGGTATGAAGATCAACCTTCACGACCTCGCAGGTGAGGATCTCATCAAGATGCTCTTCGCCGAGAATCCAGGTGTCATCATCCAGGTTAGCGATGAGCACAAGAAGGACCTCAAGGACTTCCTCGACGATGCTGGTGTTGGCTATGCAAAGATTGGTTATCCAGCACCTGAGACTCGCAAGTTGAGTATCAAGAAGGATGACTTCGAGCACGACTTCGATATCAATGCACTTCGCGACACATGGTTCAAGACTTCTTATCTGCTCGACCGCGACCAGAGTAAGGGCGGTATGGCAAAGAAGCGCTTCACCAACTATAAGAAGCAGCCTATCGAGATGAAGTTCGACTATGGATTCAAGGGCACCTTCAAGAGCTACGGCGTAGATCCTAACCGTCGTAAGCCATCAGGCATCAAGGCAGCTATCATCCGTGAAAAGGGTACAAATGGTGAGCGCGAAATGGCTTACGATATGTATCTCGCAGGCTTCGATGTTAAGGATGTTATGATGACAGACCTCATCACAGGTCGTGAGACACTCGAGGATGTTAACTTCATCGTATTCTGCGGTGGTTTCTCTAACTCCGACGTACTTGGTTCTGCTAAGGGTTGGGCTGGTGCATTCCTCTACAATCCTAAGGCAAAAGAGGCACTCGACAAGTTCTATGCTCGTGAGGATACCCTCTCATTGGGTATTTGCAACGGTTGTCAGTTGATGATTGAGCTCAACCTCATCAACCCAGAGCACAAGCATCGCACACACCTCTGCCATAATACCTCAAAGAAGTTCGAAAGTTCATTCCTCGGCTTGAGCATTCCAGAGAACGAGAGTGTATTGCTCGGAAGTCTCTCAGGCGACAAGCTTGGTATTTGGGTAGCACACGGCGAGGGCCGCTTCTATCTCCCTGAGCCAGAGGATCATTACAATGTTGTTGCTAAGTACAACTATGCAGAATATCCAGGTAATCCTAATGGTAGTGACTACAATGTAGCTGGTATCGCCAGCGCCGATGGCCGTCATCTTGCCATGATGCCACATCCAGAGCGTGCCGTATTCCCATGGCAGAACGCTTGGTATCCTGCAGAGCATCGCAACGACGAGGTAACTCCTTGGTTTGAGATGTTTGTAAACGCCCGCAAGTGGGTGGAGACACGCGTAAATGCGTAATTAGAAATTAAACATAATAAATAATGACGTCTAATTATTGGACATTATTTAGAACATTCTTTAAGATTGGCATAGTCACCTTCGGGGGTGGCTATGCCATGATTCCTTTAATAGAGGAAGAAGTTGTGAACAAAAACAAATGGATAAAGAAAGATGATTTTATCGATCTTCTGGCAATAGCACAGAGTTGTCCAGGCGTATTTGCCATCAACATCAGCACATTTATTGGCTATAAGCTGAAAAAGACTCCAGGAGCAATATTCTCTACTTTTGGAGCGGCTCTTCCATCTTTCATCATTATCCTGCTGATAGCTATGTTCTTCAAGAAATTCGAGGATAACGAGATCGTAGCTTCCTGCTTCGCGGGCATTCGTCCTTGCGTAGTAGCACTCATCGCAGCACCTACCTTCACACTGGCAAAATCAGCTCACATCAGTTGGACTAATTGCTGGATACCTATTGCAGGTGCATTGGCTATCTATACCCTTGGAGTAAATCCGATATGGATAATTATCGCCGCAGGAATTGGAGGCTATATATACGGGAAATTTATCAAACCTACGGAATGATCTACTTAAAGCTTTTTATAACATTTTTCGAGATTGGAATTTTTGGATTTGGTGGTGGATATGCAATGATTTCGCTTATCCAGGGACAGGTTGTTACTACTCACGAATGGATGACGATGCAAGAATTCACCAACGTGGTGGCTGTATCGCAGATGACACCTGGACCAGTTGGTATCAACTCCGCTACTTATTGCGGCTATACTGCCGTTCATAATGCAGGCTATAATGGATTTATGGCTGTATTAGGTTCTGCCACAGCAACATTCGCTTTGGTATTACCTTCCCTTATTCTGATGATCCTTATCAGCAAGATGTTCATGAAATACATGAATACGCCTGCTGTACAGAGTATATTCATCGGTCTTCGTCCAGCTGTTGTTGGATTGATTGCAGCAGCAGCTCTCCTGCTGATGAATCAGGAGAACTTCTCCACGCCCGATGATCCTTGGACATTCTACATTTCCATTGCCATATTTATCTCCACATTCGTGGGAATAAGATTGATAAAGGTAAATCCTATAAAAATGATAGCAATGGCGGCATTTGCAGGATTATTACTGCTCTACTAAAAGAAAATCCTCTCTGAAATCAATCAGAGAGGATTTTTTTATTCTAAATTAAACCAATCGTTGTTATCCCAAACTATCTTTTTCTGAATTAGTATGCTTGCTCCCTGCAAAGGGATGTTATAGCCATGACAGATAAAGATATCGCCATCAGGGAAATGATAGGCGGCACAATGTCCTGCCGCATCAAACTCCTTCATATCTCCCTTTATTACGAGAGATCCACCTCCCTTTGCCATATCCACGCCATTTTTATCGAGATAAGGACCATTTACCTTGCGGCTACGCCCTACTACCACCCGATAGGTACTCTTCTCCCCTCTACAACAATAATCCCAACTGGCGAAAAGATAATACCATCCATTATGCTTGAAAATGAAAGGTGCCTCAATCGCATTCACTCCTGCGTGCTCACTAGTTGGATTTTTTGCTGTCTTTGGTTCATTGTTGTAGAATCTGCGAGCTATAGTCATAGGTTTTTCTCCCTCCTTGATATGCATCGTAGAATCTAGGCGCACCATTTGAATGCCATCCCAGAAACTTCCGAAAGTCATCCAAGGCTGATCCGTTTCATCAATCACGAAGTTTGGATCAATGGCGTTAAACTTATCTCCTTTCTTGCTCTCAATGATACATCCCTCATCTCTCCATCTGAAATCAGAAAGACGATCTGTAGAAGCCAATCCGATAGCAGACGTATTCACTCCAAAAGAAGAACAGCTATAGGCCATCCACCATTTTCCATGCCATTGTAGAATATCAGGTGCCCAGATATGGTTATTAAACTTAGGCACCGATTTTGTCCAAACAGGTATAACAGGTAAAGCACCTTCCTTTCGGATGTTCCAATTCTTACGGTCCTTGGAAGTCATCATCTGTATATAATGACCAGTAGAGAACAGATAATAAGTGCTGTCTTCATAAGCCATAACAGGATCGTGAACAAAAGTCTGAGAAACAGCAGGAATAGCTCCCGCCATCATCAAGAGGATAGAAAGGATATGCTTTTTCATATTTTTATTTTTTAAATAAAAAGGGGAAGCAAGCTTCACAGTTTCACTTCCCCCAAACTTTCATCTTAAATCTTATGCTAATTCCTTTTCAGGAATACATTAATTCTTAATATACTTCTTACCATTGCGGATGACAATACCCTTGTAGGTATCGTTCACCTGCTGACCTGAGAGATTATATACTCTTCCTGCAGCCGTATTCCTGTCCGCATTCACCTTATCTATGCCAAGGGTTGTTCCATCAATATAAGATCCTTCATTGACAAAGAACAAACGAATGCTTGCAGGCTTACTGCTGATTGTCTTGCTATAAGTATAGCTATATTTTTTATTGGTAGTAGTTGTGATCGTTGCATTCATCGTAAATACACCTTCGGCAGTATATTTAACCGTCATATTCACCAAAGAACCATTCATATCTGCAGGGAAAGTATTCCAGTCGAAGTTTGAGCTACAACCCGTATTGCTGCCTGTAGTATTATCCCAGTTATCATTACGGATACCGAAATATTCCTTGTAGCCACCTGTTCCTGGAGCATCGTTTGCTCCATAGAGACACCAGTTCTTATAGTTTGCATCAGCTATGCTATGATTATAGAAGTTGAAGTGAAGTTCATCTCCAGGCTCGATAGCATATTGGTTCTTTGAGAAGTTGGTCCACCAACCGGCAGATGTATTCTTAATATTTGATTCTGGATAGAAGGTTGTTGCCTTGACGCCTTCATTCTCCTCTTTATAGAGCCACAAGCAACTCTGATAGTTGTTCTGCTCGCAAACAGCAGAGATACAAACGGCAGGAGTATTCACCATACCATCTACATTCTGTCGAAGTGCTACACCCTTGTAAGTCAATCCGCTATAAGTGATATTGATATATGACTTATTAGCATCTGTGAATTCCCATGTGCCAGACTTGTCGCCTGTATAAGTACCATCAGAATTCAATGTAACAGTAATAGGCTTTGCAGTCTGCTTGGTTGTGCAATCCAGTTTGTATGGATGGAACAATAACTTATAGGTACCAGATAGTTGAGCAGCATCAAAGAGTCGCTTGCTCTCGATATCCTTTTGGGTAGTCTGCTTACCCGTATAGCGGAAAGGAGAAGCTACAAGGAATCCATCCTTATTGACAAAGAGTTGACGAACTCTTACCTGATGTCCTTCGCCACCACTAACAAAACGAGTATGATAAACAAGGAAGGCATCGCCATCATTATCCACCATCAAAGAATTATGACCTTGAGCGACTTCTCCATCACCCATCGTTCCCCAATCAGCCATTGAACCTAATACTCGATATCCCTTATTTGTAGCAGCATTCTTACCATAATTCATCATATAACTGCTATAGAGAGCAGTCTCATAAGGTCCATCAATATTCTTTGAACGGAATACACGCATCTCATAGCCCTTGTTGGATTCCAAGCCTCCATAAGAAAGGAAAAGATGATAATAATCACCGATTTTCTCTAAGAAGGCACCCTCACCGGATACATAATAGCCACCAGCAAGTTTCTTACCGAAATAAGGGTCGGAAGTACAGTTGGCATTTGCTGCTCCAGGAGTTGCCGGTAATCCATTTACTTCATAAGGATACTTTACTGTATAGTCTCTCAAACCAGTTGTCTCATCCAACTGAATCTGGAAGATACCACCCGACCATGAACCATAGGTCATATAGAGATTGCCCTTGCCGTCATCGGTGATACATGGGTCGATACAGTTTGGCCAATAGGTACCCCAACTACCCCCCACCTTATAGCGGGCAGGCAAAGAGGTTTCACCTGTAGCAATTGCGAAATCCGTATTTTTCCAATCATCAGCAGCGGCAAAGCCATTGTGCTCATAAGTACCTTGGAAACCAGAGAATACCACTGGTCCCTGATAGATGTAAGGACCCTCTATTTTATCAGCAGCCAGACAAACGATGACCGAAGCCCAATGATTGGCATTCACCGACATATACATCAGCCATTTCTTCATAACAGGATTCCAGATAACATCAGGAGCCCATTGGTTTCCTTGGATTTTATCTCCCTTGAACTGCCAGTCGTGAATGTTGAAATTACCAAAAGTTACTTCCTTCCCATCACGATTCTTCACTTTCTTTACCGCATTACTATTATAAGCATCAGCAAAGCCTACTTTTGCTCCAGAAGTATTGGCAAAGAGAGTACAGTTGGTTGTTTCACCACCTCCGACATTTGAAGTCCAATTCTTGAGATCTGTAGTCTTTGACACTGCAAGATGAGAACCAAAGATATAATAGGTTCCATTATTATCATAGACAACAGATGGGTCGTGAACCGATGTTTCTGCAAACGATTCGCGAAGATTAGATGGCGAAAGAACTGAGCTCTGTGCCATAGCCTCTGCCGAAGCAAGAAGAACGATAGATGTTAAAAGTAATTTTTGCATAATCTTTTTGTTTGTTTTCTCTGATGAAAGTTTTTATAATAAAGAGAAGGGACGCCCCATTCGTAAAAGTAAATTTAGCATCTAATAATCTTACATTTTAAATTATGCATTACGAATTACATTCGTGGCATTCCTTCTCTTTGGTCTCCCCCAAAAATGGGGGGAGAATGGTTGAACACAGACTTTTAGAAGTCTCTTATTTTCTAGATTTTATTTATCGAATACTATATGTGAATGATCGATTGTGAAGGAGAAATTGAGATCATTTGGATCAATTGTATTAACACCAAGATAATACTGGGTATACAAATTTCCATCGGAACCATTCATTACAGCCTGAACATCAGCAGTACCATTGTTACAGTTGGTAATATATACCGTAACTTTTGCTTTATTCATTGCCTTGAGCCAAGTTCCCCAGTCAGCCTGACCGCCACTAAGTTTACAAGCTGCATAACCATTGCCCCATCCGTAGTTATCAGCACGAACAACTCCATATTCAGCCAAAGCTGCATTGCGAAGTACAACTACGAAGTTATTGTAGTTAGCTGCTCCACCGTAGTTTGTGAAAGTAATCTTGCTGGTCTGGCCAACAGGAATCTTTACATCATTTGACAATGCTCCCCAGAAGTCGGAGGTATTATCTTCTTTACCTAAGGTTATAGGAGTTACCTTTACAACTTGCTCTTTAGAAGCAGATACGGTTATTTTCACCTTAGCAGTCTTACCATTCTTAGTAGAGATGGTAACCTCCTGAGAACCTGCTGCTGCCTTTACTGGTGTGAAGGTAAGCTTTGAGTGATCGATAACAGCTGTCTTTCCATTCTCGTAGGTTGCAGTTACCTGTAAACCAGTTGGATCGAATGACAAAGTACGGTCGGTCAAGTCCATCGTTGCTGGTGAGTCGAAGAAATAATATTGGCTGCGGGTTGGAGCCTTTGTCACAGCAATCGACTTGATCATCTGTACAACATTGAACTTAGCTGTAGCAGTGATTGGTGTCTGAGAAAGCGCACCTTTGAAAGTCTTGTTGCAAATAGCAATCAGTTGCTTCTCACCTTCCTTATCCATATCATTGATAGCAGAGAACACCAAGTCGGAAGCAGGAATAGTCTTGCTTACACCTTCCTCATACTGAACAGTAGCTGTTACATTAGCCATTGCCTCATTCAAGTCAGCACCGATATTCACTTCATCAGGAACATTGTTCAATGTCATTGAGATTGGATTCTTATCCAATGCAGAAGTTGTACCTCCAATTGGAACAATGTTGGTTGAAAGGAAATCGATATATGAACCTTCAGGAACCAAGAAGCAACGAATGTTGGTATCGCTTGCATCTGGATTCAGATTATTCAACTTATAAGGTTGAGCAAATACCTTTGTAACAGCTCCATTATTCATCTTTATAACAAAAGAATCCTTACGGGTACGGTCTACTGTCAAAGTTACCTTACCTGCCAGTCTCTGTACCTTTTCATCTTTGTTATCAACAGGATCCATCAGCACATTGCTAGTTGAATACTTGAAGAAAAGATTACCCCACTGAGAATTAAACTTTGTAGAGTCACCTGTAGCATCATAGCGGATAGCACCATATTCGGCATAACCTGTACCACCACGATCTACATCATTGGTAACAACAAGTGCAAAGTTCTTGTAATAGGTATTATCTCCAGGATTGATGTTCAGATTGAACTGGGCGTTCCACTTCTGATTCTCACCAATTACATAATACTTTGAGAATTCCTGCCACCAACCTGATGTGAAGTCGGTTTTACCAAAGGTGTACACATCTTCCTGCATACCTTCCAACACTTCCTCAACAGGCTTGTTTGCATTGGCAGCTGAATCAATTTTCTGGGAAATCCAGTCTGGAGCATCTACTTTATAGAGATCGCCTCCCTCGCAGCTGGTCAAAGCCAGCATTGCGAGAGCAGCTGCACAGAAAGCAGAAGCTAGTTTATATAGATGTCTCATAATTTTAATTATTAAAGGTTTTACTTACTCAGATCAACTACTGGATGAATAGTCCAACCATTGTCTGTGAAATAAGAAGCATTGCTTGTGCTATTGTTTGCAGAGTTTCCAACCAGGTTAGGATTCTTGTTGGTCAAGGTCTGAACAATAGGAATAAACTCGTGTCCTGGCAGATAAGAGTCGTAAGAACTCTTCAACTGAGGATCTGTTGCAATATTTGCATAGCTTACAGGGTCCTTTACATGCTGTGTTGAACGGCGGAAGGTTCCATGCTCCTTCAACTGCTGCAAACGACCTTCGTTGTAGAAGAATCCCCAACGGATGAGGTCGAAGCCACGACCATACTCACAACCAAACTCCTTAGGACGTTCTACATTGGCAATCTGCTCGAAGAGTTTATCCTTGTCCTTGAAATCTGAAAGCTTGAGTTCTGCCAACTGAGCACGTTTACGAACCTGATTGATCCAATCGATAGCCTGTTGTGTAGGACCATTTACTTCGTTCTCACATTCTGCAGCGCGAAGTAATACATCAGAGTAGCGCATCAAGCGGATATTAATACCATCGTGAAGACCGGTTACTACCTTATCATAGAGATTTGTGCGGAAGTTAGTATTCTTTGCAATTGGCAAACCACCATTTGTATTATTGGTGTGGATAGTATCCTGCTGACTCAAAGTCTTGGTATAGCATACATTACCATTCTCGAAGCCTTCCCAATCACTTTCATAAGTACCGATAGTCCAGTAGAGACGAGGGTCGAGTTTGCCGGCTGTTGTACGTTCTGCCTTGAAGAGCTGATAAAGCCAAGGAGAAGCGGAAAGGTCGGCCCATCCACCGAAGTCACCAGGAGCACAGTTACTCTCGATAGCAGAACCCTGAGTGGCATTGATACTTGTATTTACAGGTGTCCACTCATCATCGGTACCCTGATCGGCGTAATCGAGGAACTGAACCTCGAAGAGGCTCTCATCGTTATTCTCATACTGAGATCCCTCGCGGAAGTTATCACCATAGTTGGCCATCAACTTATAAGTTCCGAAATCACCATTGATGATTTTCTTCAGCACGGTGAGCGCATCGCTGTATTTATGACGCTGCATCAAAGCACGAGCATAGAAACCTGCGGCTGCACCACTATTGGCACGACCCTTGGCAAATTCGCCGCCTACACTCTTTGAAGGAAGAATTTCCATTGCCTCCTTGAAATCGGCCTCAACCTGATTGAGCACTTCATCATAGCTGTTATTGGTTCCATAGAGACCATCCATAGATGAATAAGTTGCATAGTCGGTAATGAGAGGTACATTCTGATAGTAACCTGCGAGGTTATAATAAGCCAATCCACGAAGGAACAGGAGCTGTCCCTTGATGCGCTTCATATTCTCAGAGAGGGCTGAATTATCATCACCACAACGAGAAAGTCCGAAGTTACATACATTGATGGTATAATACCACTCACGCCATGGCCACCAACCGATATCACCGGTTACAGGAAGATCCAAATCGTCAAACTCAAGATACCATACCTGTGAGGAGTTCCACACCTCGTCGCCTCTACACATATCGATGGTGTAACCTACGCGGGCATAGGAGCCTTCCATACGAATGTGGTTGTAGGCTGCCACAACGCTTTCCTCCAAATCATTCGCATTGAATCCGAAAGTGGCTGTGGTCTGCTGGTTTGGATTCACTACATCCAGCTTATCATCGCACGAAGTAAGTGTGCCAAGTCCTAGCAAAAGGGCTAATGAAATTTTATTTAGTTTCATATTTACTGATTCTTTTTGGTTATTACTCGATTATTTACTTACGAGCGATTAGAATGAGAAGTGAATTCCACCCATAAAGGTGCGTGGAGTTGGGAATGAGCAGAAGTTATAACCTGGAGTAAAGGTTCCACCTGCATAATCTACGTTATATCCCTTATAGCCTGTGAAGGTGTAGAGGTTCTGTGCAGAAACGTAAGCACGAACACCTGATACGATACCTTTAAACCAACTGTCAGGGAAATTATAGCCCAATTCGATGTTGGCAATCTTCCAGTAGGCTGCATTCTGAATCTTTCTGCTGCTGAAGAGGTCGTTCCAATACTGTGTTGCACCATCTGGCTTTGCAGCAAAGGTACGAGGTACGCTAGAAAGATAAGTTGAGCCATCTTCCGACCATCTGTTTGCATCCAGCAAATCTACAGACTTATTACTCCAACCATAGCAAGAATTTAAACTATTGTAGATATCATCAGATACATGATAGTTCAAAGCACCGAAAGTAGAGATGCTCAAATCGAAATGCTTATACTCCAAATGAGCGCTCAAACCGAAGTTGACTTTTGGAAGACCACTACCCAAGACTGTCTGGTCTTTTTCGTCAATTTTTCCATCATTGTTGATATCCTTGTAAAGGCAATCACCTACCTGAGCTCCTGGCTGAGAAATAGCAACACCCTCATCATTTACATGGTTGTCGATATCTGCCTGAGTCTTTGCAATTCCTTCATAAACCCAACCATAGAATTGGCCGATTTCCTGACCTACAAAAGTTGCATAACTTCCAGAAATATAAGAATTAGTGGTAAGACCCAATGACTTAACTCTATTGCGAAGTGTACTCAAGTTGGCATTGATATCATATTTCAACGCATGGTCGTGATTACGATAGGTAGCAGAGAACTCGAAACCGCTGTTATCCATAGTTGCTGCATTCATTGTAACAGAAGTATTGGAAACACCAACCTGCTCTGGTACAGGAACTCCATAGAGAAGGTCTTTTGAACGGTTGTTATACCATTCTGCAGTAAACTCTACTCGATTGTTGAACAAAGCTATATCCAAACCAACATTGGTTGAGATTTTCTTTTCCCATGCAATCTCCTCATTTACAAAAGTAGATACTGCAGAACCATAAACTGGAACATTGCCGAAGCTGTATGACATATTCTTACGGGCCATAGTTGCCATATACTGGTATTCACCAATATTCTCGTTACCAAGTTCACCATAACTTCCGCGAATCTTCAACATATTTACAACAGATGGATCTACTTTGAAGAATTTCTCCTTGTCAAGACGCCAACCTACTGATACAGAAGGGAAAGTTCCCCAACGGATATTCTTTGAAAGGCGTGAACTACCATCACGACGAACTACTGCAGAAAGCAAGTATCTATCAGCAAAGTTATAGTTCAAACGTCCGATGTAAGATGCAAGTGCATGCTTATATTCAAATGACTCAGAGACTTGCTTTGAACTGTTCTGAAGTTGAAGGATATATGGTTCGTTCATTTCAATACCCCAGCCTGTCAGAAGGTCGGTATGTTCCTCTTCGAATGTCTGACCTACAACAAGATTCAGGTTATGCTTTCCGAAAGTTCCATCATAGGTTAAGGTATTCTCGATCAATGCATCTGAATAATCACGACTACCCTTTGTCAAACGCTCATTACTCTTGTCCAAATATACACGATTACTCTGAATCCAAGCAGAAATAAAGGTTTTGTCCTTGGCATGAGTCTTGCTGTATGAAAGGTTTAACTTGTAATTCAAGTGATGATTTTTGCTCTTTGCTCCAAACATCTTAAGCAAGTCTACATCAGCAGAACCTGTTCCGACAAAACGATCTACCATAGTGTTACGCTGTAGCAAATTGTTCACCAGCAATGGGTTAGAAGCAGAGATATCACCATGAACGGTATCATAATAAACACCATAGCCATAAGCATCGTAGTTATAGTTATTTGCTGAACCAACTTTGCCATCCAATACCCATGAAGAGGTGTCATAAGCCTTGATAGTTGGCTGCATCAGCAATGTTCCACGAAGCACATTGGTTACGTCACCATAAAGTCCCTGTACATACTCGGATGCATTTGACAAACCCATACCATCCTGATTTGAATGAGAATATACCAGACTTGTGCGGAACTTGATAAACTTAGCATCCATAGTGTTGTTCACACGAGCTGTATAACGCTCATAGTTTGGACCAGCTCCTTGTAGAGTACCCTTCTGGTTGAAGTAATCGAGTGCCACATTGTAAGTACCATTCTTACTACCACCGCTAAGGTTTACATTATGATTCTGGCGAATACCAGTCTTGAACACTTCGTTGAACCAATCGGTATTGGTATTGTCAACAAAGTGATACTGACCATTTGCATCCTGACTATAACCACCAGGCAATGGAGTATTAGAATTCTTGGTTGCCTGACCGAGATACTGACTATACTGATCAGCATTCATTACATCGTACGTATCAGATGGAATAATATCAGCACCAAAATAGCCCTTGTAATCAACCTTCAGTGGCTGATCCTTCAAACCGTTCTTTGTAGTGATGATTACCACACCATTCGCAGCACGAGATCCATAGATTGCACCTGCAGCGGCATCTTTCAATACCTGAATAGTGGCAATATCGTTTGGAGAGAAATCACGGATAGTTGTACCCATAGGCACACCATCTATTACATAAAGAGGGGCAGTACTTCCGAAAGATCCAATACCACGGATTCTTACAGAAGGATCGGCACCTGGCTGACCATCAGAAGTGATCTGCACACCAGCCACCTTACCCTCAAGCATGGTAGAGATGTTCGAATTAGAAACTCGCTTCACTTCCTCTGCGTTTACAACAGCAACAGAACCGGTCAAATCGGCACGCTTCTGAGTACCGTAACCTACAACAACAATCTGTTCGATGTTATGGTCATCAGCAGAGAGCTGAATCTGATCCAGGTAGGTACGAGCCTGTACTGCTATCTCACGATCCTTATAACCTACATAGCTAACTAGCAATGTTCCATTAGAAGGTGCATTCAAGGTGAAGTTACCATCCAGATCGGTAACAGATCCATTTGATTTGCTTCCTTTTACTCGAACAGTAGCACCAATAAGCGGATTTCCTTGCTCGTCAACAACGATACCCTTTACTACGATTGTGCCTGTCTGGGTTACAGCGGCCAACGCAGTAGTAGGAATGGCGGTGAAGCCACCCATGACGCTTAAGCAAAGCATTACTGAGAATAGTTGTTTTCTCATCTTACTTGTATTTAGATTATTAATATATAATGAATAAGCTTTTAGGTTTTTCCCTTTTTTCTTCTTCACAAGAGTACATTTAGGTTATTGTCCTTTATTTTTCACGCTGCTAAATTATAAAGTGGATAAAAACGTAAGGTGGACAATTGTATTTTTATGGTGGACAAATCGATTTTCAAGTGTATTTTCAACGTTTATTGGCGTTTTTTTCAACTAAAACCGCCATTATGTCCACTTTTAGCTATACAGAAAATCCACTTGATGTATATCAAGAAGACTATCTAATCTAGCACAAATAGAAAAGAAAATGAAACATAATAACAACTATAACTATAGAAACATCGCATTTTCGAACAAGAAAAAAAAACAAAAAAAATATTTTTTCTATTTTTGCTACATAAATAATTAATAGATAATCACTTAGGCTGAAAGCAATTTTCTTCAGTCTTTTTTTGAGGAAGAAATTATAGGCTATTCGTTATAATATAGAAGCTATCCTAAAGGTATAAATACCTTCCATTAGAAACAAGAAAAAAGCTATGCTACTCTATCCATGCCACTCCATATTAGGCTATGATGAAATGTTAAAAAATACAACTCAACGGTTTAGGGGTGCTAAACCGTACATTTAGGGGTGCTAAACAATGCATTTAGATCAGCTATCCTATTGGGGTAGTTTCTTCACTTACATCAAAAGGAATCACCTTCTTATTATCATTCCTTCATCTTGTAGCAAAATAAAAACTTAAAAAAAAATGCTTTCAGCCAAAGGCACTATGTGACAAGTAGTTACAGAATGAAAGCACAAAAAATAAAAAGTCTTTTTCAAAATTTTCAAGATCCTTATAAAACATTAATCCGCAAGAAGTTCTAGCTGCTTGCGGATTATCATTTTGTAACTATGCTTTAAGCCTTAAAAGCCGAAGGCGATGCCCCATACTTTTTAGTAAAGCAACGAGTGAAATATTTTGGATCATTAAAGCCCACTTTATAAGCTATTTCTGTAATATTTCGGTTGCCTGTATTCTTTAGAAGGATGTCCTTGGCAATTTCCAGACGATAGGTGCGCATAAATTGACTGGTAGGCTCTCCTGTTTCGGCAACAATCATTCTGCTCAATACAGAGCGACTAATGCCCAATTCTTCAGCCAATTCACCTACACCAAACTCAGAGTTACTATAATTCTCCTCCATTACCTCGGTCAAACGTTCCATAAACGGACGCTCCTTGGCTGTGATTTCAATTCTATCAGCCTCTATACTCTTTTTCTGACTAACCTTGATGCGATGCTGATTCGCCAGAATACTCTCTATTCGGGTTTGTAGCTGTTGTGGCTCCTCACTCTTCTTGAGGGCCTCCTCGATTGGTCGCATCAAGCGCTCGGCCTCACGATGACGCAACTCCTCCAAGCGCTTGTCATAGAAGTATTTGGTGAGTACAGCCAAGAGTATAACAAACAGCGTGAGGAACCACCAACTCTTCCAAAAATAAGGTGATACATTCACGGCAATAGTAATCGTTTCTCCCTTTTCATCAGCCAGCGAAGAGGTTGTTCGCACCTGAAATTCATAACTGCCCGCAGGCAAAGTGGTGTATCTCACACTATGCTGGCCCGGCTGTAGTGGTATCCAGTTATCCTCGAATCCCTTCATACGATAGGCATAGACCTCCTGACTCTCGCTTCCATAGTTCAAGGCTGAGAACTCTATGGAGAAAGAACGAACACTTTCGTGCAAATTGATTTCCTTGGCGATCGAGATGTCCTTATCCAGATACTTGCCATCGGCAAATATCGACTGATTATCCACTTGCAAACCAGTAAACGAGAGATGTCCCTTATATAATAAGGAAGCCTGTTCTCCAGCAATTTCTATCATTCCCTTGGTGCTTCCCAGATAAATTTTACCTGCAGCATCACGGATGGCTGAGTTAAAATAGAATTGTGAACTAACAAGACCATCCCCCTCGAAGAAATTGGTAAACAACTCATTCCTTGGATTGAATTGTGAAAGTCCATGATCGGTGGTGATATACAGCACTCCCTTATTGTTTTCGGCAATGCCTTTCACACAATTATTCGCCAATCCATTACGCTGAGTGTAAGCCTTGTAGGTAACCTTGCCCGACTTATCAATATTCTGTCGATACAAGCCATAGCCATTACTACCCAACCACAAGGTACCATCCTTTGCCTCGAAGAAGCAGGTGATTTTCTCGATGATGCCACTTTCTGGATCATCCAGTCTGAAACAATGATGCTTGTATTTCGGAAAACTTCCATCCTTTCGGTTTCTAGACTTCAGATTGATTTCCACCATACCATCCATACAGCCTACATAGAGGGCACCACGACGGGTAACAATGGAGCCAATACAACCTCGGATGTTGCGACAACCAGGGAAAGGCTCAATAAGGTGATGGCGCTTGAAATCATAGAAATAGAGTCCCTCATTGGTACCTATCCACATTCCATCATTCACAGGATCAAAGGTAAGCGAGCCGATAAAGGAAATAATCCTGCGGAAATTCTCAGGCACATCAAATCGAACTATCTGTCCCTCATTCATGTTTGGCATAATATTCACACCTCCGCCCCAGGTTCCTATCCACAAACGACCATAGCGATCACCTGCCAATGTTGAAACAGCATTATGTGAGAGTTGAGAATTCAATCGGGTATAATGCACAAACTGATCGGTTCCCTTGATAAGCTTATTAAGTCCACCCTCAACAGTTCCTACCCAGATTGTACCATCCTTAGCTGCATACATCGCATTTACGGCATTTGGCGAAAGCGAAGAAGGGTTATCGGTATGCAAGAAATTTTGAATCATGAGCTGGCGCGGAGTGAGCTTGGTTATACCACCTGCCTCGGTTCCCACCCATATCTGATGATTTTTGGAGAAAAGACAATTCACAAAGTTACTGCCCAATGGATTCATTGGGGAATCGCAATTCCAATGCATCATTCGGTTGTCCTTGGTGAGGAAATCCACACCACAAAGGGTTCCTATCATCAAGGCATTCTCGGGAGAAATCGCCAAACTGGAAACGAAAGGATGAGAGAGGGCATCAGCACCTTGACGATAGGCTCTACCATCATCGCAGAACAAGCCCACATTGGTTCCAAACCACAGATGGTTCTGATAGTAGATCATATCAGTGACAAACAAGCCATTGACAAAAGGATAAACAGAGGATAGATCCTTATCGGTTATTTTCCCCTTATCGGCATTCAAAAGATGAACCTTTCCGCCATAACATACCAACATGCCCTTTGGAGATTCCTCTACGGCTATATCGGGTGTATTGGAAGTATATGTCTCGGAGAAAATGTTCGTTACCTTGCCTTCATTGTCAAACTTGAGACAATAGAAATGATGCATCGTAACTAACCACAGATCACCTCTCTTGTTCTTCACACTACGGATACTTCTTTCTGAAAGAATGGATTTCAACTGCTTGCTGAGCTGTTCATTCTTGCATGCAGGCACCACCAACTGCATCGTATTCAAATCGATGATATCGGTTCGTTCCTCAAAGGAAATCCAAAGACGGCTAAAGCTATCCTCCGACATATTCAGACAGGAATTACTCTTTAGCTGCAAGCCCTGATTTCCCTGACCGAGGTAGAGATAACTATGACCATCGTAGCGTACGAGTCCACCGCCATGTGTGGCAATCCATACAAATCCCTTACTATCCTGAAAGATGTCGTCGACAAAATTATTGGGGAGGCCATTGGCCATATTCAGATAGTTGAGGTTATATCTTTCAATAAAATCACTTGCACGGCCTCCAATTGAAGGTAATGTAAATAATAGTATCAGACAATATATGCTAAGTTTTCGAAGCATAAAAAATATTGGTATCTTGTATTAAGTGAGACAAAGATACCAATATTTTTTGAAAAAAACTAAAATTCTATAATTAAAGTTTCACGAGATTTCAAATTCAAATTCTTACCTAATGCTACAACCTCATTGGTAATCACATTCTTTGCAGAGGAATGATCACCGATAATCTCGGCATATCTAGTTAAATCAACCTCTGTATCGGAATGTTTTCCATTCAGAATTGTCATTACGTTTTTACCCTTGTACTGACGGGCTATTACATAAATTCCCTTATATGGAAGGAACTGTACCTGCTTACCTTTAGTGATAACCTCGTTATTCTGTCGCCAATGCAGCAATTTGCTCTCCCAATCAAACATGGCATTCTCCATTTCGCTTCTGCCTTCCTTAGTGAAGCAATTGTGAGCATCGCCTGGGAAACCTCCAGGGAAATCCTTTCTAACATCACCATCGGTTTTCTCCTTGGTTCCATTCATCAGCACCTCAGTACCATAATAGAGCTGAGGGGTGCGATTCATAGTGAGCAGTAAAGCCAATGCCTGTTTCAAAGCAGTGGTATCCTTACCATTTTCCAGGAATCGATCGGTATCGTGATTCTCGATGAAAGCCATCACACTCTTTGGATTCTGATAAACGAAATCGTAGCAGAGTACATTATAGATACGGTTCAATCCATTCCACCACTCATCGGTTTCCTCTTTCTTCGCACTATTCATTCGATCGAAGAAAGCGAAATCCATTACAGTCTTTAGATAGCTGTTCTCCTTCGACAACTTACTATCCTTCTGCCAGGATGCAGGATAAGCAGGTTCTGTTACCCAGGTTTCACCAACTGTATTGAAATTAGGATATTCGTTATCCAGGGTTTTCATCCAAGATGCCATTGCACTTCTGTCGGCATAAGGATAGGTATCCATTCGGATGCCATCAATTCCAACAGTTTCAATCCACCATTCTGAATTCTGAATGAGGTATTTCATCACATGAGGATTCTTCTGGTTCAAGTCAGGCATGGTAGATACAAACCATCCATCCACGGTTTCCTTCTTGTCAATCTCGCTGGCATAAGGATCCATAATAGGGGTGAGCTTATAGGAAGTCTGCAAACCATAATGAGGCATATTGAACCAATCGTTGCTTGGCATATCGAGATTCCATGGATGATAGCTTCCACAATGATTGAAAATCATATCCATCACCACCTTTAAGCCTTTCTGATGGCACTCCTCTACGAGTTTCTTATAATCGTCATTTGTACCGAATCGAGGATCTACCCGATAGTAATCGGTAGTGGCATAGCCATGATAGCAGCTATACTTTCCTGCGTCCGCCTTCATATCATTCTCAAGTACAGGAGTGAACCAAAGTGCAGTTACGCCCAAATCATTGAAATAATCGAGATGCTGGCGAATACCCTCTAAGTCGCCTCCATGACGGAGACTAGGCTCCAAGCGGTTCACCTGAGTATCCCTCATATTTTTAAATGCATCATTCTTTGTATTGCCATTTGCGAAACGGTCTGGCATCAACATGTACAAAACATCAGCATTGCTGAATCCCTTTCTGTCCTCTCCTTTCATCAGGCGATCCTTCAACTGATATTTGATGGTCTTTCCACCAATATTCATCTTCATTGTTCCTGCCTTGGCATCTCCTACATTGAGGTAAACCAGCAGATAGTTTGGTGAATCCAACCGCACAAGCGAGTCGATTCTAACACCAGGATAATCGATTTTCACATCCGCATCTCGAATATCCTTGCCATAGACCATTAACTGTAGGGTTGGGTCCTTCATACCAACATACCAGTCGGTAGGCTCTACCCTATCCACCTTAACGGCAGCATTTGCCGAAAAGATACTTAGCAGTAATCCTATTAACAAGATTCCTTTCTTCATGATAATGTTTAAGTTAGTTTTAAATCTCTCCTCAAAATCAAAATTTTCAATCGTGGAAAATCAAAGCAGATTGCCCCTCCACTAAAATTTTTCCTCCAGTGTGAGTACTCAAGCCTCCTTCATTAATGACTCCATCACAAGCAACAACTCGATAGTTTCCTTCAGGAATCTCTACTTCCTGGGCCTCCTTACTTCCATTGAGCAGTATATAAATATTGTTCCAACTATCGCCGCCTGCATGATTCTTCAGCACAAATCCAACCATGCACTTTCCTGTTGGCAAGAATTCGAGATGCTTACGCACCAGTTCGGCATCGCCTAATCGGAAAGCGGGATGATTTCTGCGAAGGGAAATCAAATTCTTGTAGTACTCAAACACCTGAGGATATTTCTTTAAGTTATTCCAGTCAAGATGATTGATATCGTCTGGGGAATTGAAGCTGTTATGTACACCTTTCTTATCTCTCAGCATTTCCTCACCACTTAACATGAAAGGTACACCCTGAGAGGTAAAGACGGCGGTCTGAGCCAATTCGTCCAAGCGGATCAACTCCTCGGTAGAGATACCTGGGATTGATGCTTTCAGACGATCGACCAGACACATATCATCATGACAACTTACATAACTAATCTGCTGAGTTGGCTGGTTGGTCCAAGGTTGCTTATCATAGTTCACCTTGCTCATATCCACCTGTGGGTGGGCAATGGCACCAACAATACCAAACTTTATACTTTCCTCCTCACCAGCAATTCCTGCCAGGAATGCTCCCTTGTGGTCATCACTGAATGGACCACGAAGTCCATCACGCATATCATCACTAAAGGCTGCTATCTCTGGCATCTGAGGAATATTCGCCTTCATACCCAATTTTTCCTGAGGATAAGCACAAGATCCTGCGCTCCAACCTTCACCATAGATAAAGATAGAAGGATTGATCTGATTGACTTCTGCACGAATCTGATTCATGGTTTCAATATCGTGGATACCCATCAAGTCGAATCGGAATCCATCAATATGATATTCATCAATCCAGTACTTCACACTCTCGAGCATAAAGGTTCGCATCAAAGGCTTCTCTGAAGCGGTTTCGTTGCCACATCCCGATCCATTGCTTGGTTTTCCATCCTGTGTATAACGATAATAATAGCCAGGATAGGTGCGTTCGAAATTGCTTCCCTTCAAGTCGAAGGTATGATTATAGACCACATCGAGAATTACTCGAATGCCTGCCTTGTGCATCGCCATCACCATCTCCTTGAACTCCTTGATACGAGTGGCAGGATTCTTGGCATTGGTGGAATAGCTTCCCTCTGGAACATTATAGTTCAGAGGATCATAACCCCAATTATATTGCGCTTTCTCAGGATGAGCCTCATCCACAGAAGCATAGTCGAAAGATGGGAGAATATGGATGGCATTTACACCCAACAACTTGAGATGTTCTATCGCCTTCGGCTCTGTCAGGGCAAGGAATTTTCCTTTGTTCTGCAGACCAGAAGATGCATCGACAGAGAAGTCTCGCCAATGCATCTCATAAATTACCAAATCGGCGAAATTCTTTATTTTTACAATTCCGCTCTGATTGGCATCTTCCTGCCATCCCTCTGGAGATGTGGCATTGATATCAAGGATGGCACCTCGACGACCATTCACGCCTACTGCCTTGGCAAAAACTCCAGGAGTTTCTCCCTTGCCAATATCGAAGGTATAGAACTTTCCTTTCAAATCGCCCTTTACTGTTGCTGTCCAGCGATTCTCTCCCACTTTCTTCATCTTCACCTGTTTCACAGCCTTTCCTCCTTCGCCTTGATTATAAAGGCGAAGGATAGCTGCAGAGGGAGCATTCAAGTTGAACACCGTCTTTTGGGCCGAGTATTCTATTTCATTGAATACCTTCTGCGCCCAGACAGAACTTACTGAGGATAAAAGCAATGCACTCAAAATATATTTTTTTATCTTCATAATTTGTTTCGATAAATGCTCCCTACAGGGAGTCTTAATTTAATTCTATATTTATTTTGCTATCAAAGAGATTGCGAAACCACCACCTGGTGCTTCTGTCAAACTGATCTTGTCACCCTTCTTAACTACACGCTTTGTAATCTGGTAAGCCTTTGGATTGTTCTTGTAATCGGCACCCTTTGCATCAGCATAGATAATAGCCTCATATTTGCGACCCTTATCGAGGAAGTCGAGTTTGAAGTTGGTCTTATGACCATTCTCATCGCACTTACCTGCAACAAACCAGTTATCAGTTCCTTTTGCCTTACGAGCTACAGTGATATAATCGCCTGGCTCAGCCTCAATATATTTAGAATCAGACCAGTCGCAAGCTACGTCGCGGATGAACTGGAAGGCATCATCAAACTTTGCATAGTTCTCAGGAAGATCGGCTGCCATCTGGATTGGGCCCCACATTACAAGATAAAGAGCCAACTGACCAACCAATGTGGTACGAACATAGCTTGTATTGTCGCTCCAAGTCTTCAACTGAGTTTCCAAAATACCAGGAGTATAGTCCATAGGACCACCCTGCAAACGAGTAAATGGCAATACTACTGTATGGTCAGGACGGCTTCCGCCAAATGCTTCATACTCAGTACCACGAGCACTCTCATTACCAATCCAGTTAGGATAAGTACGAGCAATACCAGTAGGACGGGTTGCCTCGTGTGCATTCACCATAATATGATGCTTGGCAGCCTCCTTGATAGCATAAAGATAGTGATTATTCATTGCCTGAGAGAAGTGATGATCGCCACGAGGGATGATATCACCTACATAACCACTCTTCACAGCATCATAACCATATTTATCCATCAGTTTATAAGCCTCCTCCATGTGGCGCTCGTAGTTGATAACGCTTGAGGAAGTTTCATGATGCATCATCAACTTTACACCCTTGCTATGTGCATATTCATTGAGATACTTGATATCAAAGTCTGGATAAGGAGTTACGAAATCGAAAACATCCCATTTCCACATATTAGCCCAGTCTTCCCAACCGACATTCCATCCTTCAACAAGAACCTCGGAAAGTCCATTAGCTGCGGCAAAGTCGATATACTTCTTTACCTCGGCGGTAGTAGCACCATGCTTGCCATTAGGCTTTGTCTTGGTATAATCGATATTATCCAACTGAACAGAAGGATAATCATCTGTATAGTTCCAGCTGTTTTTACCAACAATCATCTCCCACCATACACCACAATATTTGGTTGGGTGAATCCAACTGGTATCCTCCAACTTACAAGGCTCATTGAGATTGTAGATCATGCTGCTTGCCAACATCTCTCTAGCATCATCAGAAACCATTACGGTACGCCATGGAGTGCTGCAAGGAGTCTGCATACAACCCTTCAAACCTGTAGCATCTGGAGTCAACCAACTTTCAAACACCATATTCTTGTCATCAAGATTCAAGTGCATAGTAGCATAGTTGATACAAGCAGCCTCGTGAAGGTTGATGTAAAGACCATCGTTAGTCTTCATCTGAAGAGAAGTCTGCACACCTGTTGGTGAGAATACAGAAACAGAAGAGTTATCCCAATTAACAGCCTCGTGGAAACGGCTGCGGATTTCAGAAAGTTTACTTTCCTGTGTTTCCTGCTCCTGAGTATCATAATCGCCAGGAAGCCACCATGCAGTATGATCGCCTGCCATCGCAAACTGAGTATGTTCCTCCTTGATCAGGAAATAATTAAGTTCTTTCTGCTGAGGGAATTCATAGCGCAATCCCATACCTTCATTATAGACACGGAAGCGAATGATAATGTTACGATTGCTAGAAGGCTGATTCAAGTCCACCTCCATCTCATTGTAGTTGTTGCGAATCTGAGCATACTGTCCCCAAACAGGAGTCCAAGTTTCATCGAAAGAGGAGATCTTGTGATCGATTTCCTTGAATCCATCCATTAGATCTGTCTCATTCTTCCCCTTGGAAGCATGCTTGTCTTTAGCAAGCTCTAAGCCTAGATGAGAAGGTTTGATAACTGCTTTCTGCTTATAAGTCATCTCATAAGTAGGCTGACCTGATTCAGAAAGTGAGAATTTCACAACAACATTACCGTCTGGTGAAGAGACGGTTTGTGCCGCCGCCATTGTTGGCAGCAGCACAAGTCCTAAAAGTATTGAATAGAGTTTTTTCATAATTTCGATGAATAGTCTTTCTTTCGAAAAGTATGTGGAATTATTTTCTTCCGGCTTGTGATATAAGTTCTGTAATATTATTAATATAATCCTCATTGTTCATGAGGTCTTCGATATTCACATGCATACGATAACGCCAGTAGTGACGTGGATTTGCAGGGATGTTGATACGCTCTGCATTCTGATCGGCCAGACGAAGGTCTTCGTCGATAGCCATCCAGTCTTGAATACTAATCACAGTAAGCATACTAGGACAAGTAAGATGACGGCTGATGATATCTCTTGCCAACCATCCTGGTAATGGATGAGGGGCGCCACCGCCACGATAAAGCATTGTGTTGTAATACTCCTGTGTTCTATCCCAGTCTTCATCCCACCACTGACGCAAAGTTGGCATATCATGGCTGGAGATTGTACAAACTGAGCGATAAGGATTACGACTCAGATGACCGAATTTTACTGCAGGATCCTTTGGCATACTCTGCAATTCCAAACTCAATATCTTGAGTTCATTCATCACCCAAGGCACACAATCTGGAACCATGCCCAAGTCTTCTGCACAAACCATCATACGAGTAGCCTGAACCAACTTAGGAAGTTTCTTCATTGCCTCGCCATACCAAAATTGGTTATTGCGACGATAATAGTAATCATTATACAAGCGATTGAATGCCTGCTTATCATTATCGTAAAGACTCTCGTAAATGAAGTCGAACTGAACGCTGATTCTTGGATGATAAAGTTCAGGATTTTTATGATCGCGAACAAAGAGTACATCACTGATCAGTGAATAGAGTCCATCGCGCATGTTATCCAACTCCTTAGCAATAGCATCCTTTTCTTCTATTGCAGCCAAATTCTGCGTACGCTCTTTCTTCAAGTCTTCGAAGAGAGCCTCCACCTTGCGCTGAGTATCCACGAATGGCTTCATACGATAGCGTTCTGCATCCAAGCGGTCGAGATAGTTATCACGAACCTCATTTGCTTTCTCGCCAAATACTCTGTCAAGTACCCAATCAGTGATGAAAGGTGTGGTAAAACGCTCCTCCTGGAAGTTAAGTCCATACCCACTAATCTCATCACGGCTCATACCAAGAGCTGGCGCAAACTGGCCAAGCAATCCATGAACTGAGTTCAAAGGAATCTCCCAGATACGGAAGAAGCCCAATACATGGTCGATGCGGTAAGCATCAAAGTATTTAGACATATTCTGGAAGCGGCGAACCCACCACTTACAGTCATCCTTCACCATCTCATCCCAATTATAGGTTGGGAATCCCCAGTTCTGACCATTTACACTGAAATCATCAGGTGGGGCACCAGCCTGACCATTCAGATTGAAGTATCTAGGCTCTGTCCATACGTCGCAACCATAGCGGTTCACACCGATAGGAATATCACCCTTGAGGATTACGCCCTTCTTCTTGGCATACTCATGGGCATCGGCCATCTGAACATTCAGAATATATTGCAGGAAGTAGAAGAACTCCACCTCTTTATATAGCTTGCTCTTTGGATTGGAAAGTTCCTTGCGATCCTTTTCATCCCAAGACTTATGGTCTGGCCACTTTGAGAAATCGGCAGTACCATTCTTATCACGCAAATAAGAATATTGAGCATAAGGAACTAGCCAAGATTCTGATTCATCAAAGAACTTCTTGTAGCCCTCGCTCTTCACGGTCTGCTCTCCTATTTCAGCAAACAGATCTTTCAGATAAGCAATCTTGGTATCATTTACCTTTTCATAATCAATCTGAGGAAGTTCATTCAACTGCTGACGAATTTGCTCATATTGCTTCTGTTTTGCTTTCTCCTTCAACTGAGGAAGTGCTGTGAAATCTGCATACTGAGGATGCAATGCAAAAATAGAAATACAGCTATATGGATAAGAATCTGTCCAAGTATGTGTGATGGTAGTATCGTTGATAGGCAATACCTGAAGTACACGCTGACCAGTCTTTGCCACCAAGTCGATCATCTTCTTCAGGTCACCAAAATCGCCTACACCAAAACTTGTCTTGCTTCTCAAAGAGAAAACAGGAACAAGAGTTCCAGCCACCTTACGGTTCCATATTTCAAAGAAAGCCTGGTCTAATTGATAAACCACCTGCTCACCATCCTTCATATTTGGAAGGTCAACGGTTCTATTCAAACCCGTTTCCCACATTGGTGCATAATCCTTATGCTCACCCAATGCAACAAACTTGAATTCAAGCTGTCCATCAGCAAACTGTTTTGCATCCAAGTCTATCTCCCACTCATTATAATTGTGCTGAATCAGTTCCTTTGCCTTATTAGCATTCCAATCACCAAGACTCTTGCCTTCACCAACAATGAAAAGACGTTCACCCTCACGCAACTGTGGCGCACGAACTATCAATCTGACAATCTGTGAAGAAGAAGCAGATTTCTTTGCCTCAACAGGAATCTGATGATTAATACAATCAGAAAAAGCAGAAGAATAAAGATAGGAATCCTCTGGAATATCATTCCACTTGTCATAAACGGTCACATTATGCTTGCTATCAACTGCATCCAATCGATGCTTCACAAGCTGCCATTCATGACGTTTCTGATTTCCTTCACTCTCTACACTGTAGTAATAGTTGATAACAGAAGGTAAAGTTTTAGCATTAAGAGCATAATTCCAATGCTCTCCATCGTGCGTTGACATTCTATAAGAAGTTGTCTTCTCCCCTGCCTCAATAACATTCACGATGAGTTCTTCACCAAATACTGTTTTGTAATCTATATGAAATTCTATTTTCATCGTCTTGGGTTAATATTTTGTTTATGTTGTAAAGATAGTAATTTTCCATACAAACTAGTTTGCGCATTTTGCACAAACTAGCGAAAATAAAATGCAAACGTTTGCATTATTTGTCCTTTATGATAGATACAGCTAAGGCTCCTAACACCAAGGATACACCTGCCAATACCATCATATTACTTTGGACTGAGCCAACAAGTCCTAGAAGTACACCACCGATAGCAGCTGCTACTATCTGAGGAATACAAATTGTTCCATTAAACAAGCCCAGATAGGCACCCATGTGTCCATATCCCTGTAAAGCATTAGTCACAAAGGTGAATGGCATCGCCAACATTGCAGCCCATGCACATCCAATCAGGATAAATGGAATAAAGAGCAGATACTGGTCGTGAACAAATGCACACCAAACAAAACCGATACCGCCCAGAACTAGACTAAATGCATAAGCGAACTTTCTATTCTGGAATTTTGGAAGAACGGTTGCCCATACTACAGAACCAATCGCCTGAACAGCAAACAGAATACCTACCCAGTTGCCTGCTTCCTGATAACCTTCTGATGCAACATCAGTAGTTCCCCAGCAATTAGCGGCAACTGTACCATTGGTATAAGTCCACATATACATAAATGCAAACCAACTGAAGAACTGCACAAGGCCCACTTTCCAGAAAGTAGAAGGAGCATTCTTCAACAAGGAAATCCAGTTACCAGAACCTTCCTCCTTTTCAGGTTCAGCATTATACTCCTTATAAGTCTGAGGATCCCATTCTTTCACCTTAATAGTAGTATAAATCACACAAAGAATAAGGATTGCAGCACCGATATAGAATGACCAGATTACAGAATCTGGCACGACACCTGCCTCAGCTATATTCTTGATACCCAACCAAGTAAAAAGGAATGGGAAAATATATCCCACCAATGAACCAGCATTACAAAGAAAACTCTGGATGGAATAAGCCAAGCCTTTCTGTTTCTCGTTCACCATATCACCCACCAGCATCTTGAAGGGTTGCATTGCCATATTAATACTGGTATCGAGGAACATCAATGAAATCAATCCGAAAATCATAGCTGCCCCTACAGATAAACCTAAAGAACCAGAATTAGGTAACAAGCACATTACTAAAACAGCAACTGCAGCACCTATAAATAAATAAGGTATACGGCGACCCAGTTTAGTCCAGGTATTATCAGAACAAGTACCCACTATAGGTTGAACAAGAATACCCATCAATGGTGGAAGTATCCAAAAATAACTAAGATTGTGAGGATCAGCACCCAAAGTAGCAAAGATTCGTGAAATGTTTGCACTCTGTAAAGCATAGGCAATTTGCACACCGAAGAATCCGAAACTCAAGTTCCAGAGTCCCCAGAAATTCATATCAGGCTTTTGTTTCATAATAAATTACCCCACCAAGCCTCCCCGAAGGGGGAGGATGCAAAACACATCAGTGAGGTCTCCTTTTTTATTGTTTTAAAATAGATTTATATCAAAAGAAACATCCTCCGCTTCAGGGAGGCTTGGTGGGGAATAATTATCTAGTAGTTCCCCTTATCACCAATCGAGTTCTAACAACCCTCTTTTCAATTTTATTCTTAGGGATATCACCTTCCACCTGTCCAATAAGGATATTAGCAGCCTCCTCACCCACCAACTTTCCACGCTGTTCCACAGTAGTAAGCATAGGGTCGCAGGCAACAGCACGATTTCCATTGGTAAATCCACAGATAGAAATATCCTCAGGAACACTGAATCCCATTCGCTTGGCTGTATAGAGAATACCAATAGCTGTATCATCATTTACAGCAAAGAAACCATCTGGCGGATTATCCATACCCAGAAGATCTGGAGTAATTGCCTCTGCAGCAGAACGGTTGTCACAAAGACGAACCAGTTCTTCATCAAAGTTCAAACCACTCTTCAACAAGGCATCCTTATAACCGTTAAAACGATTCTTTGATATCTCCATATTCATTGACGAACCATAGTATGCAATTCGTTTGCACCCAGTATCTATCATGTGTCTTACTGCCGTGAAAGAACCCATATAGTCATCCACCACAACACGACTTGCATTAACACCTGTGCAAATACGATCATAGAATACCAAAGGTACACCATTATCTATCAACTTCCGAAAGTGATCATACTGCGTAGTATCCTTTGCCTGAGAAACAATAACGCCACATACCTTATTCTTATAGAAGTCATCACAGATCTTCACCTCCCGGTCGTATTTCTCGCCACTCAAGGCCACCATAATGCGATAACCTCTCGCTCTTGCTTCCTCTTCAATGCCAGTAAGAATAGATGCGAAATAATAATGTATAAACTCAGGAACGATCACACCAATGATTTTCATTGGCATAACCTTACTATGGCGTAAAGCCTCTCCGATTACATTAGGATAGAAATTATGTTCACGCGCATAAGCTTGAATACGCTCACGCTGAACGGCACTGATACGGGGACTATCCTTCAGTGCTCTCGATACTGTCGCAATGGAAACACCCAAGTCGCGAGCAATATCCTTCATTGTTATATTATTCTGATTTTCCAAGGCTATTAAGTTCATGGCAAATTTATGCAAAAGTGCAAAAATACGAAACCAAACACTATATTTATTTATGAAAACACAATGCAAACGTTTGCGCAATAATAAGAACGGATTTTAGTTATAATTAGTACGAACAAAACTTAAAATAGATATATTTGCACCGATAATTCGCATGAAATACGCTCAATCGGAGCCTAGTAACCTAGAGAAATAACAATAAACAATATATTAACGTTAACTTAAAAATCAAGCAAATGAAGAAGGTAAATTTTAAATTGCCTCTAAGGACATGGGCCATTGCTGGTGGCTTACTCCTTTCTGCTACGGCCTTTGCACAATCAAAAGTCACAGGCCAGGTTAAGGATGCTAACGGAGAACCAATTATCGGTGCTACCATTACTGCCAATGGCAAGACATTAGGTATTACTGATTTTGACGGTAACTATTCCGTAGATGTTCCTAAGGGTACCCAGCTTACCATTACTTATGTAGGAATGCTTCCACAGAAGGTAACTGCAGGTAGTAACTCCGTCATTACACTAAAATCTGATGACCAGAATCTGAACGAAGTAATCGTCATCGGTTATGGTACCGCTAAGAAATCCGATTTAACCGGTTCAGTAACTGCTCTAAGACCTGATGCCAAGAACAAAGGTTTGGTTGTAAACCCTCAAGACATGCTCGCCGGTAAGGTTGCCGGTGTTAACATCACAAGTAACGATGGTGCTCCAGGTGCAGGTGCCAACATCCGTATTCGTGGTGGCTCTTCTCTGAACGCTTCTAACGACCCATTGATCGTCATTGATGGTATCCCTATGGATAACAATGGTATCAAGGGTTTGTCTAACCCTCTTTCTACTATCAATCCTCAGGATATTGAGACATTCAATGTTTTGAAGGATGCTTCTGCTACAGCTATCTATGGTAGCCGTGGTTCTAATGGTGTTATCATCATCACAACAAAGAGAGGCCATGCAGGACAAAAACTCAGTGTAAGTTACAACGGTAGTGTTACTGCTTCTACGAAGAAGAAGACTGTTGATGTAATGAACGCTGCTGAATATACTAAGTTTGTAAAAGATCTCTATACAGGAAGCGATCGCTATGATGCAGCTGTAGGTGCTCTTGGCAAAGCTGATACTGATTGGCAGGACCAGATTTATCGTACTGCTATCAGCCAGGATCACGGAGTAACTGTTGCTGGTTCAATCGGCAAAGCTCTTCCTTATCGTGTATCTTTAGGTTATACAGGTAATCAGGGTATCTTAAAGACTTCTGATTTTGACAGATACACAGCTTCTGTTAATTTAAACCCAAGTTTGTTTGATAAGCACTTAAACATCAACTTCAACTTGAAGGGAATGTTTGCTCAAACCAACTATGCAAACACTGAAGCTATCAGTGCTGCAGTTTGGTATGATCCAACACAGCCTGTAACATCTTCTGACGCAGCATACAAGAATTTCGGTGGCTACTATGAGTGGTTAGGCAATGGTACTGCCCTCAACGATAGCAGTTGGCCTTCTACTTACAACAATTTGGCCCAGAAGAACCCTGTTGCTCTTCTCAATCTTCGTGATGAGCATGCAAACTCAAGAGATCTTTCTGGTAACATCGACCTTGATTATAAGGTTCATGGATTTGAGGACTTACGCCTCCATGCAACTGCAGGTGCAGATATCTCAAATGGTAAGCAGTACCTAACAGTTAGTCCACAATCTCCTGAAGCTATTTATTACGGTAACTATGGTTGGGATAGAACAGAAAAGCAGAACTACACATTAAGTGGTTATGCACAGTATTATCATGATTTCAAGGATAAAAACGAAAATCATTTCGATATCATGGTAGGTTCTGAGTACCAGAGAATGACTCTTAGCAACAAGAACTTCTATACAGGTTACTATCCATCATCTAATAACGACGACAAGCTTCGCGGAACTATGCACGACCCTAAGGGTTATGCCATCAAGGACGCAAACGGCAACATAAAAGGATACGATCCATATTATGATCCAACAGAATATCGTATTCTTTCTTACTTCGGACGTGCTACATGGTCACTCATGGGTGGTCGTTATATGCTGACCGGTACTGTTCGTGCAGATGGTTCTTCTAAGTTCAACTGGCTAAAGCCTTACGACAATCAGCAATGGGGTACATTCCCTTCAGGTGCTTTTGCATGGCGTATCAAGGATGAGAATGCTTTCAAGGATATCAAGTGGCTTTCCGACTTAAAATTCCGCGCTAGTTACGGTATGACAGGCCAGCAGGAATTGAACTTCGACGGACCTCTCAAGAACTATCCTTACTTCACATCTTACGTATTGAACTCAGGTCCTGGTTCACTTTATCCTATCTCTGGAGATGGTTCTTCTGCTCGTCCATCTGCAGTTAACCACGAATTGACATGGGAGACAACAACAACCTACAACCTTGGTTTGGATTGGGGATTGTTCAACCAGCGCTTAACAGGTACTGTAGACTGGTACTATCGTAAGACAACAGATTTGATCAATACAGTATATGTTCCTGCAATGTACACCTTCAAGAATACATTGCCATCAAATATTGGTGATATGGAAAATACCGGTGTTGAAGCAAGCATTCACTGGTTAGCAGTAAATACTAAGGATTGGCATTGGACACTTGACTACAACTTTACTTATAATCACAATAAGATTACTAAGTTGACAGGTGACAATGATGAAAACTACTTTGTACCAACAGGTGGTATTTCAGCCGGTACAGGTGTAAACTGTCAGGCTCATGCAGTTGGTCACGCAGCTAAGTCTTTCTATGTATTCCAGCAGGTTTACGACAAGGATGGAAATCCTCTCGAGGGTGTAGTAGTTGACCGTAACGCAGATGGTCAGATCACAGATGCCGACAAGTATTTCTACAAGAGCCCTGCAGCTCCTGTAACAATGGGTCTTTCTTCTCGCTTGGAATACCGCAATTGGGATTTAGGATTCTCTCTCCGTGCAAGTATTGGCAACTATGTATTCAATGACTTAATGGCAGGTGCTTCAAATATCGCATCTAGCGAAATCTACACAAGTTCAAACTACTTGTCAAACCGTCCAAAGTCAGTTTTACCATACAAATGGCAGACTTATGAGACAACTTCAACTTTGTCAGACCGTTGGGTACAGAACGCTTCTTTCTTGAAGTGTGACAACATCACCCTCGGTTACAGTTTCTACAACCTCTTTAAAGGTGGCAATTTTGAAGGCATAAGCGGTCGTATTTACGGTGCAGTTAACAATGTCTTCACCATTACAAAATACGAAGGACTTGATCCTGAGGTATTCGATGGTATTGACAACAATATCTACCCACGTCCTTTCTCTGCTACAGTTGGTTTAAGTCTGAACTTCTAAAAAACTAAAAGGAATATCTATTATGAAAAGTTATATAAAAAATATATTTCCAGCCGCTGCTCTAGCATTGACCTTGGGAATGACTTCTTGCTCTGACGTCTTAGAGATTTCTCCAAAAGACCCTGATGTAGTAACTAAGATTACTCCTAGCCAGTTATTCAATAAGTGCTATGCCAATATTGGTACTGCTGGTCAAGGTGGCGCTAATGGTGATTGCGATATCGATGGTTTGGATGGAGGTACAACAGGTTATGTACGTCAGCTCTTCAATGCCAACGAACTTACAACAGATGAAGCTATCTGTGGATGGGGTGATGAAGGTATTTCTGCTTTCGATTACTGCAACTATGATGCTTCACACCCAATGCTTCGCGGTTTCTACTATCGTTTAGCCTTTGGCGTTACTGTATGCAACGAATATCTAACAGAATTCGGTGACAACGATGCAACTATGTCTGCTGAAGTTCGTTTCCTTCGCGCTCTTAACTATTACGAGTTAATGGATTGCTTTGGCAACGTACCTTTCACTACAGTAGTTGGCGAAACACCTAAGCAAATCAAGCGTGCTGACCTTTACGCATGGTTGGAAAAGGAATTACTCGAAGTAGAAGGTTCTCTTTCTGAAGCTAAGCCTAAGACTTCTTCTGATGCAGGCTACGGACGTGTAGATAAGGCTGCAGCTTGGTTACTCCTTGCACGTCTTTATCTGAATGCAGAAGTATATACAGGCAAGGCTGAATGGGCAAAAGCTCAGGAGTATGCAAAGAAGGTTATGGACTCTAAATACCAACTTTACACTACTGCAAAGACTGATGCTGAGGGCCAGAAGTGGAGTGCTTATCAGCAACTCTTTATGGGTGACAATGGTGAGAATGGTTCTTCTGTTGAAGCTATTTTCCCTATTCTTCAAGATGGTAAAAACACAACATCATGGGGTACAACCCTATTCTTGATGGCAGGTGCTACAGATGCCAACGTTGTTATGAAGAAAGATGGAAAGACCACAGGTGTGGGCACAACAGAGTCTTGGGGTGGTAACCGCTGCCGTCCAGACCTGCTTGCAAAGTTCTTCCCTAACAACGATGCTCCTGAAGCAAACGCATACATGATGCCAAAGAATGCCGGTGATGACCGTGCTATCTTCGATGGTGTTGGTCGTAAGCTTGAAAATACAGAAGTTGGTTCTTTCACAAATGGTTATGCAACTTGTAAGTTCAACAACTTCAGAACAGATGGCAAGCAAGGAAACAGTTCACAGTTCCCTGATGCCGACTTCTATTTCTTGCGTTCAGCAGAGGCTTACTTGATTTATGCAGAAGCAGATGCAAGAATAAACAATGGTGGCACTACCACAGCAGGTACAGAGGCTATCAATGCTCTTCGCAAGCGTGCTAATGCAACAACAAAGACAACATCTTACTCACTCAGAGAAATCTGTGATGAGTGGAGCCGCGAGTTCTATTTCGAAGGTTTGCGTCGCCCTACCCTTATCCGTTTCGGATACTTCGGTGGCAATAATAACTACAAGTGGCAATGGAAGGGTGGTACTATTGAAGGCAAGAGCTTCTCTGCAACCAAGAACATCTTCGCTATTCCAACTCAGGATTTGACAGTAAATCCAAACTTGAAGCAGAACACTGGTTATTAATCAATTAAATTAGGAACGAATATGAAAAATATATTTAAGTCAACACTGCTGCTTCTTTGCAGTATTTGTCTCCTCACAGCCTGTGAGGATGACAATGACGAGAATCCAGTGCTGAAGTCACCTACCGCATTCGTACTTAACACACCAGCAGCCGCTGATCAGATCATCGACCTGGCTAATTCTAGTAATGTGGTGCTCACTTGCTCTCAGCCTAACTACGGATTCCCTGCTTCTACACAGTACACAGTAGAAGTGGCTACAAAAAGTGATATGAGCGATGCTGTGAAACTTTCACAAAACTTCACTACAGCAAAGATGGAGTTAGACGCTTCTGAAATAGCAAGCACACTTACCAACCTTGAGTTGGCTGCTGGCAAGAAAGCAGAAGACTTCCCAATGAATATTCCTGTATATTTCCGCGCTAATGCGGTTATGGTTACCAAAACAGGTGAGGAAGTTAAGGGTACAAGTATTCAATCTAATGTCGTAAGCTACAACAAGGTAGACCTGAAGTTCTCTCTTCCTGCAGTTCATGCCCCAGAAGGTTTGTTTATTACAGGTAACTTCAATGGATGGAGTTGGGATGCAGACAAGGCTCTCAAGATGGTTGAGGTTTATGGGTCACGCGACAACGACAACACCACAGCTAAATTCTGGCACATGGTTTACATCGATGGAACTGGTATCAAGTTCAATACTGCTACTGCTTGGGATGGTAACGAGAAGGGCTTCGGCAACATCACAGTTGATCCTAACAGCGAATTAGGCAGCGATATCCAGGACGGCGGCGGCAACATCGCTTCTAAGAATCCAGGATGGTACCTGATGGTTGTTACAGCTACTGTTAGTGGACGTGATGTTAAGTACACTGTAACATTCAACAAGCCTGAGGTATGGCTTATGGGTCCTGTTGTCGGTAACGGCGATTGGAAGGAACTTGAGCCAGGTATGAAGTTCGAGATTCCAACTACTGCTGATGGTGAATTCGTATCCCCTGCCTTCAAGGGAGCTGTTCCTGGTGGTGATGGCGACGGTGTTCGTATTTACGTAAAGGTACCAGACTATGACTGGTGGAAGACTGAGTTCATTGTTGGTGGTGACTTTGGTTCAACTATCACTTACCGTGCAACAGGCGGTGATCAGGCTCGAGTAGCAGGTAATGTTGGTCAGAAGGTTCACTTGAACTTTACAACTGAGACTGGTTCAATCAAGTAAAAAAAAACGGTTTCTAAAAATCAATTGACATGAAAAAATTATCATTATATATTCTCACACTCGCAGGACTCTTAATGAGTTCCTGCGGAAGTGACGACTATGTGTCATGGGCAGATCCACAGTCTTACTCTGAAAATGCAGTAACTATCCCTGGATATCAGGCAAGCGAGGTCGGAGCTGTAAATCTTGCAAAAGTAGAAGATGACAGTGTCGCTATCTATAACCTGAGTGAAGCTGCTCTCCCTGAAGATTATATTCTGGGCAATAGCAGAATCGTTCTTACAGCAAAAGATGCAAAAGAGGCAACTGTCGAAACTGTAGCAACAACAGTTAATGGTAAGGCTGCAAAGGCTGATCTTCAGACACTCATTGAGAAAGCATTCGGTAAAGCTCCTACTGCTCGAACTTTTGAAGGACAGGTTTACACCAATGCTATCAAAGATGGTCAGAGTGTTTTGGTGGATGCAGGTAAGGTAAACGTTACTGTTACTCCAAATGCTCCATTCGTATCTGCAGGCTATTATGTAGTAGGCGGTACTCTCGACTGGGCTGCTTCTGCAAAGGACAAGACTCAGAAGTTCACTCACAGCGAGACCAACGTATACGACGACCCTACCTTTACTATTACAATTCCTGCAGCTGCTAGTGGCGATACATGGTTTGCTCTTGCAAGCGAAGAAGCATGTAATGCTATTACAGAAAAGAATGACTGGAGCCAGCTCTTTGGTACTACAGTTGGTAATGGTAAGAATGGTTTCAACCAGAACGAGAAATTTGCTACTCGTAGCGAATTGAGCGATGATGGTTCTTTCTGTGTACCAGCTTCTACAGGTGCTAAGTATATCAAGATTACTATTAATGTATTCGAGAATACTTACGACATCGTTCCTATGAACTATCAGGAATTCATGTATATGGCAGGTCATGCTAACGATTGGAAGCAGATTGACTACCTTCGCAGCGCTAACTTCGACGGAAAGTATACTGGTTTCATGTACCTTGACCAGGATGGTTTCAAATTCTGTTCAAAGGCAGATTGGAGTGGTACCAACTATGGTGAGAATTTCTCTACAGATGGTGGTGCTGGCAATATCACAATGAAAGAGGCTGATGGCTACTACAAGGTTGATGTTGACCTCACAACTAACAAGCTCGCCCTTACAGCAATCAAGACTATTGGTGTTATCGGTGATGCTACTGAAGGTGGTTGGGACAGCGATCAGGATATGACTTACAACAAGACTAGTCGTGCTTGGGAAATCAGCAACTTGAAGTTGAAAGATGGTACTATCAAGTTCCGCGCCAACGATGGTTGGGATATCAACTGGGGTGGCGCCGCAAAGGCTCTCACTCAGGGTGGCGACAACTTGAAGGTAACTGCAGGTACTTATAGCATCAAGCTTTATGCATGGTGCGATGGTAAGGCTTACTGCGAAATCACCAAGAAGTAATTCTCAAATGATTATATCATATTATCTGTTAAGCGACTCTCAGCAATGAGAGCCGCTTTTTTTATTCGCTTCAAACAGGGGATGTGCAAACGTTTGCGCATCCCTTTTCGCATTTGACACAATCGAACACCAACATTATAATAAATAAATTACTAATTTCGCCCTTAGAAACTAATAACTTACATCATGAAGAAAATATTTGCATTTGCTGTTGCACTGTTTGCATCAGTAAACTTAATGGCAACAGGATGGCCTACTAACTATGGCGGCGTGATGCTGCAGGGCTTTTCGTGGGACGCGTTCAGCGACTCACAATGGTCGATTCTCGAGAAGCAGGCTGGAGATTTCAACGGAATCTTCGACCTTATCTGGGTTCCTCAGAGTGGAAAGTGCCTTGAATCTTATCAGACTATGGGCTATACTCCTTTCTATTATTTCAACCAGAACTCAAGTTTTGGTAGCGAGCAGGAGCTTCGCTCGATGATTAGTGTCTTCAAGAAGAACAACATCGGAACTATTGCTGATGTGGTTATCAATCACCACAACACCGACGGCTGGTGGGGGTTCCCTGCTGAAACCTATAAGGGAAAAACTTATCAGTTTGCTACTACTGATATTGTTGCCAACGATGATGGTGGCAATGTTGCCACTCAGGCCAAAAAGGATGGAGTGACATTGAGCAGTCACAACGATGATGGTACTGACTGGGGCGGTATGCGCGACCTTGACCATCAGAGTGCAAATGTACAGAATATCGTGAAGGCTTATGAGAACTTCCTTCTCAATGACCTCGGCTATGCAGGCTTCCGCTATGACATGGTAAAGGGATTTGCAGGTAGTCACATCAAGGATTACAATACTGCTGCCAATGTAACCTACTCTGTAGGTGAATGCTGGGACGGAAACTCTACCATTATGAATTGGATTAATGCAACAGACAAAACGAGTGCTGCTTTCGATTTCCAGTTCAAGTATAATGTACGTGATGCTCAAAGTGCCGGCAACTGGAACAAGCTCTACAGCAACAACAACCTTATTCACGATGCAAACTACCGTCAGTATGCTGTGACTTTCGTTGAAAATCATGATACTCAGGTAAGACCTGATGGTACTAGCAGCGATCCTGTAAGAAAAGATACTTTGGCAGTAAATGCCTATCTGCTTGCAATGCCAGGAACACCTTGTGTATTCTTCCCTCATTACAAGGCTTACAAGAAGGAGATCAAGAACATGATTCTTGCGCGTAAGGCTGCAGGCATCAATAACCAGAGCGAATACTTTTTCACCAACCCAGGCACATCTGCCTATACTAAGGTTACTACCGATGAAAAGCTGCTTGCATTCATCGGTGCTTCTGGCGACGCAACAGCAGATGCTTCAGAGTGGCAGTTGGTTTTGAGTGGCTATAAATATAAGTATTTCCTGAGTAAGAGCCTCAACACAGTTTGGGCTGACCAGCCTAATGGTATTTACAAGGAGGCCATCAATGTGAAATTGAACACAGTTTCTACTGACGCTAATGCCAAGATTGTTTATACCCTCGACGGAAGTGAGCCAACAGCAGCAAGCAAGCAACTCGCAAATGGTGCAAGTCTGAAGATTGGCGAGAGTGCCACCTTAAAGGCTGGTCTGCTCATCGGTTCTAAGGTTACAAATGTCATCACTCGCAAGTATGTTATCGACACTACTGTCTTCGAACCTTATACCATCAAGGTATATGTGAACATCGACAAGGCAGGATGGGGCAACCTCGAAAGCATTAACTTCTGGACATGGGGTGGCGATGGCTCACACGCTCCTGCTAATTCTAGCTGGCCAGGTGATGCTGTAAGCAAGAAGGAAACTGTAAATGGAAAGACTTGGTTTGTAAAGGAATTCACTATCAACAGCGAGACTGATTTTGTTGATTTCGTATTCAGCAAGGCTTCTGGTTCACCACAGACAGTTGACATTTCTAACATCAACCAAACCAAGTTCTACGAGGTTAGCAGCACTCAGGCTGGTGGCAAGAATGAACTGGTAGATGTAACTGCAGCAACAGGCATCGAAAAGATTGCTTCTAACGCATCAATATCTGCAAAGAGTGCAGTTGTTTACAACCTTGCAGGACAGCGCGTAGGAAACGATTATAAGGGCATTGTCGTTAAGAATGGTAAGAAGTATATTGCAAAATAATCTCTCCCACTCAGGAAGATTCTACTGATATTGGCCTCCCCAAGTTTTTTAATAAAACTTGGGGAGGTTTGTTTTCGAAGTAAATATGGGGCACAGAACGAAGCGTATAATGTAGAGAGGGGACGAAAAACACCGAAAGCCGTTTATTTACAAAGAGTTGCGAGGGTTGAG
>CAJOPE010000078.1 GCA_905236815.1 uncultured Prevotella sp.
AACCGTACATTTACGTTGGCTATTTCAACCGTATTCGCTAATCACCAAATTTCAAGGAGTTATATTTCGTCGAACTCACGTTAAATTTATAGCAAGGAAAGCCTTGTTCTGGGCATTTTTCCCCCGCATGCGGGGGAGATAAAAGAGAGGGTATACCACGAGCAAGGTTTATTTGCTAATAATAATTTGCTAATAATAATCTGCGTTATTAATATTTGTTTTGCTGCTTAATTTAGCTGCATACCCCCTTCATTTGATAATCTAGTTATCGAGAAGAAAAGATATGCTCTTTTTGTTGAAATTGAATTAAAATTCATAAAACCCAAAATATGGATATTTAATACCTATTATTTAGAAAATTTTCAATTTATCTTTCTTTGCTCTCATATTTTATTGGTAACTTTGTACCGTTTTATGGAACTAAAGGTATGAAAGAGAATGTAAAGGTCAAGGTAAGAGAGATCCTTGACAACTATCTCGAGTCTTGCAATCACCGAAAGACTCCCGAAAGGTATGCCATTCTTGATGCCGTATATGGTATAGGCGGCCATTTCTCATTGGAAGAATTAGGCGAAAAGATGGAAAGTGAATCCAATTTTCGAGTAAGTAGGGCCACTTTATACAATACTATGCGACTTTTCATTGAGCTACGGCTTGTGATAAGGCACCGTTTTCAAGGTGGTACAAAATACGAGGCATGCTTTGACAATGAGGACCACTGCCATCAGATTTGTACGGTATGTGGTAAGGTGACAGAGGTTTCTTCGCCTGTTATTACAAAGGCGATTAATGAAACCAAGTTGAAACGATTCCGCAAAGACGGCTTTACGCTTTACATTTATGGCGTTTGCAGTTCTTGTCAAAGCAAAATAACTCGGCGGCGGATGGCCGAAGAAAAAGAAAGAATTAAGAAATCTAAATAACAATGAACACAGGAAAAGTAGATGTTCTGCTGGGTTTGCAGTGGGGCGATGAAGGTAAAGGAAAAGTAGTAGATGTACTTACTCCAAATTATGATGTAGTAGCTCGTTTTCAGGGCGGTCCTAACGCTGGTCATACCTTGGAGTTTGAAGGTCAGAAGTATGTGCTTCGTTCTATTCCTTCTGGTATCTTCCAGGGTGGTAAGGTCAATATCATCGGTAATGGTGTAGTTTTGGCTCCAGACCTCTTTATGGATGAAGCTAAGGATCTCGAGAAGAGCGGTCATGATTTGAAGAGCCGTCTCCACATCTCTAAGAAAGCTCACCTCATTATGCCTACCCATCGTGTTCTCGATAGAGCTATCGAGGCTTCTAAGGGTAAGAATAAGGTTGGTACTACAGGTAAGGGTATTGGCCCTACTTATACCGACAAGACAAGCCGCAACGGTCTGCGTGTTGGTGATATCATCGAGAATTTCGAGGAGAAGTATGCTAAGCACAAGGCTCGTCACATGGAGATGCTCAAGGCACTTAACTGGACCGATTTCGAGGGCTTCGAGGAGGTTGAGAAGAAGTGGATGGAAGGCATCGACTATATGAAGTCGTTCAAGTTCGTTGACAGCGAGCATGAAATCAACAACATTCTGCGTTCAGGTAAGGGTATCCTTTGCGAGGGTGCTCAGGGAACAATGCTTGATGTCGATTTCGGTAGCTATCCATTCGTAACCTCTTCTAATACTGTTTGTGCTGGTGCTTGCACTGGTCTGGGTATTGGCCCTAATAAGATAGGTGAGGTTTATGGTATCATGAAGGCTTACTGTACTCGCGTTGGTGCAGGTCCTTTCCCAACAGAGCTTTTCGATGAGACTGGCAAGAAGATTCGTGACCTCGGTCATGAGTATGGTGCAGTAACTGGTCGTGAGCGTCGTTGTGGATGGGTTGACCTCGTGCAGCTTAAGTATTCAGTAATGGTGAACGGAGTAACACAGCTCATCCTTATGAAGAGCGATATTCTCGACCATTTTGATGTGATCAAGGCTTGTACAGAATATGAACTTCCTGATGGAAGCAAGACTAATGAATTCCCTTACGAGATTTATGATGTAAAGCCTATCTATAAGGAATTCAAAGGCTGGAACACAGATATGACCAAGATGACAAGCGAGGATGAATTCCCACAGGAGTTCAACGAATACTTGAAGTTCCTCGAGGATTATCTTGAGACTCCTATCAAGATCGTTTCTGTAGGTCCTGATAGAGCCGCAACTATTGTAAGAAAGTAAAAAGATTATATGGCAAACAAACCTAGTATTCCAAAGGGTACCCGAGATTTCGGCCCTGAGGAAATGGCAAAAAGAAATTATATTTTTGATACCATAAAGAGCGTTTATGCTCTTTATGGTTTTCAGCAGATAGAGACTCCTTCTATGGAGACTCTCTCCACTTTGATGGGTAAGTATGGCGAGGAAGGTGATAAACTTCTTTTCAAGGTACTTAATTCAGGTGACTATCTCAAGAAGGTAACAGATGATGAATTGAAGGATCGCAATGTACTCAAGTTGCAGACTAAACTCTGTGAAAAGGGATTGCGCTATGATCTTACAGTTCCTTTCGCCCGCTATGTGGTAATGCATCGCGATGAGTTGCAGTTGCCTTTCAAGCGTTATCAGATTCAGCCAGTTTGGCGTGCCGACCGTCCTCAGAAGGGTCGTTATCGTGAGTTCTATCAGTGTGATGCTGATGTTGTAGGCTCTGATTCTTTGCTCAATGAGGTAGAGTTGATGCAGATTGTTGATACTGTTTATACCAAGTTTGGTGTGAGAGTTTTGATCAAGATCAACAACCGAAAGATTCTTACTGGTATCGCTGAGGTGATTGGTGAGGCAGAAAAGATCGTTGATATTACTGTTGCTATCGATAAGCTTGACAAGATCGGACTTGATGGCGTAAATGCTGAACTCCGTGAGGATGGTATCAGCGAAGAGGCTATCGAGAAACTGCAGCCTATCATCAAACTCGAAGGTACAAACGACGAGAAGCTGGCAACTATTTCTGAGGTTCTTGGCAGTAGCGAGATCGGCTTGAAGGGTGTAGAGGAAATCAAGTTTATTCTGGATACACTCAAGACTGTCGGCCTGAAGAATGAGATTCAGCTGGATCTTACTTTGGCTCGTGGCTTGAACTACTACACAGGTGCTATCTTTGAGGTGAAGGCAATCGATACCCCAATGGGAAGTATCAATGGTGGTGGTCGTTACGACAACCTTACTGGTATCTTCGGAATGCCAGGTCTTAGTGGAGTAGGTATCAGCTTTGGTGCCGACCGTATTTACGATGTGCTGAATGCACTCGATCTCTATCCAAAGGAGACAATCAGTGCCACCCAGGTATTGTTTATCAACTTCGGTGAGAAGGAGACAGCATATTGTTTGCCAATCGTAGCAAAAGCTCGTGAGGCAGGAATCCGTGCAGAAGTATTCCCTGACAGTACAAAAATGAAAAAGCAGATGAATTATGCCAATGCGAAGCATATTCCATTTGTAGCTCTTGCTGGTGAAAATGAGATGAATGAGGGAAAGATTACTTTGAAGAATATGGAAAGCGGAGAACAGAAACTAGTTACAGCGGAAGAATTAATTAGTATAATCAAATAAACGACAAATCCCAGTTCCAGCGATGGAACTGGGGATTTTCAGGAAACGAACAAAAACAAACTATGAGAAGATTATTATCTATTTTAATGTTAGCATTCGCTTTGTTGGCAATGACCAGCAGCGACAATTACACTCACATTTACATTATCGGTGACTCAACTGCTGCTGAAAAGAAAAATCCAGAAACTAATCCTGAACGTGGATGGGGTATGGTTTTTCAGGGCTGTCTTGATGATCAGGTCCTGGTACATAACTATGCTGTGAATGGCCGCTCTTCAAAGAGCTTCATTGCTGAAGGTCGTTGGCAGGATATTATGGACAAACTTCAGCCAGGCGATTATGTTTTCATTCAGTTCGGTCATAATGACGAAAAGAAGGACCAGGTAGATCGCTACACAACAGCAGGTGGTACTTTCGACAAGAATCTTGAGCGTTTCTGTAAGGACGCTCAGGCTAAGGGAGCTATTCCAGTATTGTTCAGTCCGGTTGTTCGTCGTAACTTCTTGGATAAGAAGAAATTGAACAAGGCGGTGAAACTAGCTGGTGAGGATGACGATGAAAAGCTTCGCAACAATGCTTACAAGGATGATGAGGAGAAAGTGAATAGTGATACACTTATTGATACCCATAAGGATTATCGTTTCTCTGCAGGCAATGTTGCAAAGAAAATGGGTGTAGCTTATGTGGATGCTTGCACCATTACAAAGAATATTGAAAACAAGCTTGGAGTTAAGGGTAGCCGTAAGCTTCACATGTGGTTCAAACCAGGTGAGGTTTCAAGTATTCCTCAGGGTCGTAAAGACAATACTCATTATAGTGTTTATGGTGCACATGTTGTTGCTAATGCCCTGGCAGATGAGATCGGAGCTCAGGTTCCAGCCTTGAAACGCCATATTCGTCATTATGATTATGTTGTTTCAAAGAAGGGTAGAGGTAATTATATGGATCTTCAGAAAGCTGTGGATGAAGCACCTGAGAATGTGGAAACAAAAATACTTGTCTTGGGCGGATTCTGGCCAAAGCCAAATATACCAAAGACTAAGAATATTAAGTTTACTCTTTACTTTGGAGCAGTAATAAGATAAATCCAATTTGAAAGATAGAATTGCAGGATGTAAGAATAGGGATACCTTTTTTACATCCTGTTTTTTTTGTGCAAACTTTAATAGATGAAAATCTTGGATGTAAGGATAAAATATATTGTTAAAATTCTTAATCTACTAGAATTCAATTAGTTATATTCGATAGGGTGTTCTTTTTTTACATTTTCAAAAACCTAAAATAAACAATACTTATAGCTTACAAGATTTATAATTGAGTATATCTATCTTTCGAATATATAAAAACAACGATTAATCGAGGTTTTTATATTTTATTCATTAACGATTCTTTTGACTTGCTTATTTTTATAAAAAACAAATAAGCATTTTAATTTTGTAATTTTTCCAAATTTGTTTGGAGCATAATAACTTTTGTATTATCTTTGCAATCACAAAAAGTTACAAACGATATTAAACCGACACAATATGAATCAACAAGAATCGTACGATCGTCTCCTAGAGAAAGGCGTAAGGCCATCGGTACAGCGATTGGCGATAATGGAATATCTTCTCACTCACTTCAACCATCCAACGGTAGAAGATGTATATAATGGGTTAGTAGGACAGATACCTACATTGAGCAAGACAACCGTATATAATACATTGAGAATGTTTTCAGAGCATGGAGCAGCTCAGATGATTACAATCGATGAGCATCGTGTTTGCTATGATGGAGATATTCATCCTCATGTGCATTTCTTTTGTAACCATTGTGGAAAGGTAATAGACTTTATGGATGAAGATGCACCTAAACTTTCATCACCTATTGTAATTAATGGAAACATAGTAATGGAAGAGCAACTCTATTATAAAGGAATTTGCAAGGAATGTGCTGAAAAAGAAGGAATAGTAAAAAACTAATTTTTAGTTATTTATATAATACAAAAACATTAAAATTATAAACATCATGAAGAAAAAATTTATTTGCACCGTTTGCGGCTACATCTACGAAGGAACAGAAGCACCAGAGAAGTGTCCAATTTGTAAGGCACCTCAAGATAAATTCAAGGAAATGGAAGATACAACAGGCGATATCACTTTCGCTACTGTTCACTATCTTGGCGCAGCTTATAAGGAGGGAGTTTCTGAGGAACTCGTTAAGCACTGCAAGGATACTTTCGCAGGTGAGTGCAGCGAGGTAGGTATGTATCTTGCAATGGCTCGTCAGGCTGATCGCGAGGGATATCCAGAGGTAGCTCGTGCTTATGAGCACTATGCTTACGAGGAGGCTAACCATGCTTCTCGCTATGCTGAGGTTCTTGGTGAGGTTCTTGGTGATACAAAGAGCAATCTCGAGGCACGTATCGCTGCTGAGAAGGAGGCTTGCGCTGAGAAGTTCGAGATGGCTAAGAAGGCTAAGGCTGAGGGTAATGATACTCTCCACGATACAATCCACGAGATGGCTAAGGATGAAGCTCGCCATGCTGCTGGCTTCCTCGGTCTTTACAACCGTCTTTTCAAGAAGTAATTTAGTTTACTGAAATAACAAGGCCCGCATTGCTTGGAGCAGTACGGGCCTTTTACTATGAAATATGAGAAAGTTTTTTTTATTTATATTTTCACTTGTGCTACTAATTTCATGTAGCTCTTCTGAGAATAAAGCGAATGAATTGATTAAAGAGCAACTAAAGTCGGTTGTTAAGGATATGGACAGTTACGAGGTTGTTGAGACTAAGCTGGAAACGGCCTATGAACCATTCGACAAGCCGTCGTGCTGGAAAGCTATACTTCGAATTGCTGCCTTGGAGCAGCAGGGAAAGACTGCTCAGGTGAATAAGGAAACCGATAAGTTGCTTTCCATCATTGATAATCCTACGATGGAAATGGGTGTGAAGGCCATTCAGACTTTTAAATATAAAGACGCTTCAGGAAAGGAAGTTGAGAATCATGTCATAGCGATTATGGATAAAGATCTCTCAATCTGCTATGGCTATATCATCGAGGAAACCGATGAGTATAAGGTTGTGAAGCAGGCTTTGGATGAAATAAGGCAATAAGATTTCCTTATTTCATGATCACTTCATTATATCCGACCAACCGGTCGGTTCTTTCACCTATCCCTCTGTAATATACCAGAGCTTGGTAGGTGTTTTTTGTTTGGTAGAAATTACCTTCTGAAGGAACAAGCATAGTTGAGCCATCTTCTTTAACAATGAGATATTGATAGCTGTAATACCCTTGCTTTAACCATACTTTTGCATGATAGCAATGGTCGTTCTCATCATAGGTCATCTTGTATTTGGGTAGGAATCTGCCATTTGTCCAGATGCCATTCAAATATACGTCACCATCCTTTATCTTAGGTGATTTCAGTGTGAAATGTGTCCATAGATATTCGCAAGTGTAGTTGATTTCAGAATTGTCGCTGTTTCTGATAAGAAAACTACCTTTTGCTCCCTGATCGAATACATAGCTTTGTCGAGGCTCGTCTGGCCATACGTAGGCATTGAAAGCCTTTCCATCCCAGCTCATTCTCTCAAGTCCCATTGTGGTATGGTTTACATCAAGTGTCTCAAACTTTCGGTATTCATTTCCTCCGTTGAATATCAGACTTCTATTGTGCATCCATTTCAAGCCATCGTTCATCACATATTGAGGTTTGGCATTCCTCACCACATTATCCCATCGTTGGTTCTGGAGTATAAAAGTCTTGAGTTGCTTTGCAACATCGGTTACCTTGAGACCTCCAAAGTTCAGTTCCATCTCCACCTGCTGATGCTGGTTATTGATGTCGATATCCGTGTTGGTCGAAGTTCGAAGCGTGATGCCCATAGCATCTTCCCGAACCATAAAGCAAGCAGTAAAAATAGGGGAGTTCTCATCATCCTCATCGAAAACGGTAACCTTGTAGTTTCCGCTCATTTTCAGTTTACACTGTTCGTTGGGTATCTGAAAATGATAATGAGTATAGAGTTGATTGGTGTTGAGCGATTCTTCTACATTATTGATTACCAAAGTGTTGTTGAATCCACTCAGATAATCACTTTCAAAAATCTCTGTAGAAGTTTTCCAGTCAGCTTCGCAATGTTCTATCTTATAGGCATATCGATGATATTCATGAGTAAGGTCGTCGAAGTCAATATTGATAGATTCCTCCCCATTCAAGAGAATGACAGGAAGTTGGCGCCAGTTATTCCCCGCCATTACTTGCAGCGAGGCAATTTTCTCACTATATACCTCATTCTCCTGGGCTTTCGTATCAAGCGCCGACAAGAGCAAAGCAAAAAATAGCAGAATACGTATTCTCATTTCTTAGCGACGAGCCATTTCATCTGATACCATTGTCTCCATATCCAGTGAATGATTCTGAAGATAGGTTCCGATAATTCCTCCGATGGATAATCTATAGCATATCGTGCATTTCGGCCAAGTTTCCACATCTGAACCTGCCAGAACTGAACCAGGGCATTCTTGTTTTTCGGCTTTTCATCATTGAATTTTCCGAAGTTTCCACCTCTTTCAATTTCCATCATCAGATGCTTTCCACGGCGTTCATCCGGCTGGATATAGCAGTATTCCTCGGGCAATCCGAGCACCTCTTTCACAATCCAGGTTGTGGCAGCAGCTAGTTTGGTCAAGTTCATGCTCTTCAGCAATTGTCTCACCTCCTCGTGCTTCTCCTTTGGAAGATAGCGCAGTACATAATAGTAGTCGATGAACTGACGTAGTCCGATACCTTCGATTAGAATATGCACATTGATATGAGTGAGCTGGTAAATAGCATCGAAGAAAGGAGTAGGGGTACAGATCTTTCCAGCATTACCAGGCAACTGTTTCCAATTTGAAAACTGCTCATCAGCCTGCTGCTTAAAGAATTTCTGAAGTTTCCGGTTGCACCACAAATTTTCCAGATACATCGGATAGAAATGAACCTCAACCGGAATCTTGGCCTTAACAGGAAACTCAATATGCTGGCATTTAAACTTTGCCTTTGGAAACATCCGTCTTACATAGCAGAATGCTTTCCAACGGCCACCCTCCGTCCAGATGTCAATATCTCCACACGATCTGAGAGAAGGATCAGGATATCTTAAAGCATTACTTTGTCCTTTCAGAATGCAAGTTCTAAATCCCTCAAGAGCAAAGTTAGAAGTGGCTTTGGCAGCAAAAGCATTCACCTTTTCATTACGAAGTTGAATACCTTTCACCTTAGCCATCCAGTCGAGTGTCTGCTTTTCGTTTATCTTGTTCTCAAGAATTCTCGCCATGAGTTCCTCATCGCGATGCAGTTCAGCCTGCTTGAACACATTTCTGATACCATCCCAGAAAATACCCACAATCGACTGTTTGCGAGCAAACACCAGCAATTCATCCCAGTTGATGGTTGCAGCACATGCAGGCACTTGTCTATTCTCGGTATCTAGACAGTACTTCAGGAAATCAAGATAATCGTCAACCTTCGCCATTACGAAGTCTTACATAAATTTAGCAGATACAAACTGAGGAACCTTTCTCACCATCTTCATCAGTTTCGATGGAATTGGCATAAATCCGTGAGAGCGGTAGATTGCAATATCCTCCTGCCACATTTTCCCTCTACGTGCAGCCACAGTAGAGATACCGCCCATTCTCATTCTAATGATATAGCGGTTCAGATAGCTCACTTTAAGGTTATTCTCATAAAGAGCTCTGAGCAGGAAGTCTGTGTCAGAAGCAATTTTGTACTCTTCGTTATAGAATCCGATTTTCAGCTGAGCCTCACGCTTGATGTAGCAGGTAGGGTGTAGAGGCAACCATCCCGACTTGATTTTCCATTTGGCATAGTCACCGCCAATCCAGTTTCTCACCACATCCGAAAGGTTTTCAGCATCCATATAGATGCCATTACCATAGACGAAGTCAGCATTAGAACGTTCGAATTCCTTTACAATGTCAGTTATAGTATAGTTATCATACAAGAAATCGTCGGAATGAACCAGCCCGACGATATCGCCAGTAGCCATTCTGATGCCCTTGTTGATAGCCTCGTACATACCGTGATCAGGTTCAGAGATAAACTTGAAATCAGAGTTAGGGTTCTTAGCTTTCCAAGCATCGAATTTCTCTTTTAGCGAATTAATCTCGCCAACAGTATCATCTGTCGATGCCCCATCGATGATGATATATTCGATGTTGTCATAATCCTGATTCAGTATGCTTTCAATAGCGTCTCGAATTGTATTTGCTCTATTGTAGCAACATGTTATAATTGAAACTTTCACTTTTGCGCTAAAGTTATTGTATGCTTGTTTTTTATTTGTCTGCAAAGTTAATTAAAATTTTTAAAATGACAAAGCGATGGTATCTGATATTTTAATCACTTGAGTATTTTTGAATACAGATTCATCATTTGTCTAGCAACGATTGTTGATGAATATTTTGATTCTATGAGTTTCCTACCATTTTTACCCATAGTTTCGAGTTCTTCCTCCGAGCAGTCGATCATTTCTTTCAGTGCCTTCCGAGTGCCTTCTGCTCCAATTTCCGTCCACCATCCGCAGTGTTCGGTTTGCAGTTCCTGCCATGGAGTGCCCTTGGTAGTGATCACTGGTGTGCCCGAAGCCAGCGCTTCGGCAACGACAATGCCAAAGTTCTCGCTGAAGGTAGGCAGAACGAAGGCATCAGCCTCCTGAAACACCTGCCATTTCTTGTCAGCATAGACACCTCCGATGAAGTTGATATTTTTTTCGATCCCCAAGTTACGAGCCATCTGCTTCAGAGAGTCGATGTAGGAATCATCCCCTTGTCCAGCGATAATCACCTCGTATTGGCTCATCTTCTCCTTCAAGTCAGCAACCGCCTGTATAAGGAACTCAATACCTTTTTTTATGTGAATGCGAGAAAGGAAGAGAATTTTTCGTTTTTTCTGCCAATTATCCTTGATTTTGATATCCGAAATATCCACGCAATTTGGCACAACCACAATGTTTTTGTTATAGCCAAGTTTGGCAATATTCAGCTTTTCGCTTTCAGCGGTAGCATGCAAGCAATCAGCAATTTTCAGTGCATTCCTCTGATAAAGCATCAGTGCAGGAACCTTCTTGCTCCAATGATGTCTTGCCAGAATCCATGGTTCCAGCATACCGTGAGGTGTATATACACATGGATATCCTTCTTGTTTTGCCCATTTTGTTGTCAGCGACGAGAAAGGATCCCAGCAGCAGTTGGCATGAAACACATCTGGTTTGATCTCATCGAGCAACTTCTTGAATTCCCTTTCAATGGAGAAGTAGGAAAGGATAGAGTGATCGATGTAATGCAATTGTGCATTTTCGATTACGAGTTCATCCTTACTTCTGTGCGTAACCACATGTAGATCCACCAGTTTGCCAAGATCCTTGGCAAGCAGCTGCATATAGGCGCCGACACCACCCGACGATTTGTCGATGCTAGGTATATAATGAAGGACACGCATTATATGTCTGATTTTTTTTGTATTAAAATATTAGAGTTGCGAATTACTTTTTTTAGCTTTTCGAATTTCCAATAGTCTCTGTTCAAATTCAAATCTCTCTAATACTTTATGTTTAGTTTCGTATCCACCTTCAATAAATTTAGGATAAGCAGTAAGATATCCAAGAATTGTCCAGAATAGAATACAAGGATAATAACCCGGTGTCAAAATATAACCTTCAAAGCATGAGTGAGCGCACAAGAAGACAAAAACAGATTCGTATAAAATAAGTTTTTTGTCTTTTGACTTTCTGGATATTTTAAAGGTCTTAATGGTTCCTAGAATGATATAAAGAATGCTTATTGCACCTAAAAGTCCCATTTGGAAGAGAATAGAAAGCCATCCAGAACCTGATTCTATTCGGCCAACTACTTTTTCATTGTTTATATATTTAGTAGCAAAACCTACTCCAAAAATTGGTGAGTCATTAAAATGTTCAAAACCTTCTTCGAAAAGAGAGGTTCTAGAACCATATTGACCTTCAGAATACTCAAATTTTAATAAAATTCGGGTGGATGCTTTATAGTAAATAGGTGAAGTTAATATAAGTATAATAGTTGCAAAAGAAACATATTTAAAAAAGGTTTTAGTCTTCTCTGCATATAAGAATATCATGACAATACTTGAGATGATTGATGCAATTACCGCAGTTCTTGATGCAGCAATAAATGTTAAATAAAGAGAACTAAGAAAGCCAAGAATTAATAATAAATTAATTAATTTGTTTTGTTTCTTCTTATATGTGAAAAATAACCAGAGGAATACCTGGTTGGAGATACCAGTTGCAGCAGCAAGCCACATAGGATGAGGGAAAAGTCCAGAAAAGTTTAGCTCAAAATCGAGATCCTCATCCATTCTATAGTAATTTATTCCATTTGTAAAACAATATATGTTTATTATTGTCAGTAAAGGAAAAATTATTAAGAATGCGAAAATGAATTTATTTCTAAATTTAAGAAGTTGTATTGAATTTGTTATAGGAGTACATACAAAGAGCATTATTCCAAATAGAATTAATCTTATATCAAATACCATATTTCCAATACTTGATAATATACATGCTAAATAGAAAAATGCATATTTGTAATCTTTTTGAAAATGACCCCTGTTTAAATATAATGCTACAAAGAACAGGAAAGAGAATCCTATTACATATAGCATTTTACCATTTTCTATTGGAACAATCGCACTTGATAATAGTGCTATTGCTAGGAATATAAATATAAGATTATTTCTAATAATCTTGAATGCATTCATAATTTATTAATTTTCTATTTTTGTCAATAACATCATCTATTATAGAATAGATACTGCGTTATCTGACATATTCTTAATAGTTAAGTTTTCTGCAGTTTTATGTGCGTTGAAACTCAAGTTGTTTATTTCTTCTTTATTAATAGAGCTGATTTTCTCAACAAGAACCTTTTCATCTGAGAAAATTATACCATTATATTGATCTTGTATATAAGAATATTCCACGCATTGCTTAGTTTCCACAGATCTTTGCATTGTGAAAATGGGCTTTCCGTATGCCATTGCCTCGACAATAGATAATCCTACCCATCCTGGTTGAAAATAAATATCTGCAATGGTGAATAATTCTTGTTTTACATTTGTATCATAGACAGCTCCAAAATCATATACATTACTATATGAAGTGAAATTAGGTTTCAGAGAACCATCTCCTATGATGATGAAACCAAATTTAGTGGTATCAAGTTTTTTTATTGTATTCAGCAAGATATCTATTCTTCTGTATTGATTTGTAAATCGGGCACAAAAAATTAAAACGATATCTTCCTTTATATTATATTTCTTTTTTAATAGATTCTTTGGTTGTGAAGAAGTGTAGGCAAGAATATCCTCAACTTCCGATACTGTGTTGTTTAATGCAACAATTTTCTTTTTAGGGAAAATCTTTTTCCATTGCTCACATTCCTTGTCCATATATACCCATACTCCGTCGGCCATTGAAATCATGGCTTTTAGCTTCCAGTCGGGTTTTACTTCTTCTTTCAAGTATCTTTTCACAGAGATGCCCTGTCCCCATAGGATAATTTTCTTGCGATGAAGTATTTTTGTAAGGAGGAGAATCCATGTTGAAAGGTGGGTGAAGTTCAACATCAATACCAATGTGTCGTATTTTCCACAAAGCAGTGTAAAGATGTTATAGATAAGAATTCCCTTAATTTGAATGTTCTTTATATAGCTAATGGAATGTTTTACTACATTGAAGCCATTACTTTCGGTATCCTCGAATCTGTTATAAGCATACAAATCCATCACCTCAACATTTTCCTTCAGGGTGTTGAAGAATTCAGATCTATAATGCGGGTATTCCGGCTGGATGCAGGCTATTTTTGTTTTCCTTGAAATCACAGACTGTTAATGATGGTTGTGGAAAATTCAGTAACTGTATGACTTTCAATGTACTGATTTTCTGTTTTCGTAAATTTACAGCAGTAGTAATTGTTGATAGCACTCAAGTCCTCAATAGTAATTCCCAGGTGATATTTACGGATGATTTTTCCAAGCAAACCATTTGCAGGTCCGATAACCGGTTTGTTATAATATGCGGCATAGGAAATTATACCACTGCTTTGATTTGTATTGTGATAGGGAATCAAGATGCAGTCGCAGGTATAGCATAAGTCGTTGAGAAATTCGTATGAGCAAAATTCATCAAACAAAAGAATATTAATACTATCTTTCAACTTGTTATATTTTGAATAGAACTCATCTTTTATATCCTTGTACACCTCACCTGCGAAAATAAAGGTATAGTGTTTCTTTTCCTCATCATTTAGTTTGAACAGTGAATCTAGAATATCAATGGTTCCCTTTCTTCGTGTTAGACCTCCGAAGTGGAGAAATATCTTGTTCTGCTCATCGATGCCTAAATCTTCTCTTTTATCCTTTGCCTTATAGGTGATTTGAGAGTAAGGATCAGGGAGATAGGCAAATTTGCTGGTTGAATACTTTTTATTCAAATAAACAGAAGCCGAAGAGTCATTCAAAATAAATGCTTTTGCAACAGAACTTATTTTCGATAGCAAGCTCCATTTAATTACTTCTGATATTTTTTTCTTTAGAGCGTCTTTTTTCCAGTTATATAAGTAAATTCGATAAATTATTCCCACAAACTTGATTTTCGAAAAGAGGAATAACGGAATTATTGGCAAATACTGTATCAGCATTACAAGGAAAATGATAGTTGCCTTATAGTGCGAAGCATATTTCTTTATGATTCGATATTTGTTATAAAATGCTTTTATTCCATTTCCTGCACTAAAAATTCTCTGCTCCTCATCCTCAAGTATATGGATGGAAATATTATCAGAGCCAGGCCATTCGAATTTGTCCTTCACATCATTGAATAATGGCGATAAAACAAAATGGAATGTTCTGTCGGAATTGAGTGCACCTATATATATATGGTGGATATATTCCAGTCGATGCCCCTTCAGGTCTGGTTCAAATACTATGACGCTTCTGTTTTGATTCATCCTCAAATTATTTGTTCCAGATACCTGTTGCAGTTCCTTTAATTAATTTCAAAATTTGAATTCTGCAGAATAAAGTCTGAGCCACATAGGTGAGAATAGGTACTATGAATACACCTGTAATCGAATGGTTTCTAGCAAAGAGAACCATTACAGGGATGGAAATCAGAGCAAATGACACATAAACTATGAGTTGCACCCTAAACTTGCTGGTTCCATTGATCATATACATATATATCTGGCCCAATGCCATAAAATAGATCATAACAGCAACTGTAAGGGTCATAACCATAGGTACTATGACTTTTTCGCCCACCCATAATTTAAAGAATAAATTGGCAGCTAAAACCATAATGATCATAATCGGAACGAGTATATATATGGCGAGATCCAATTTCTTAAAGGCATTCATCATCCATTTCTGGTCTCCCTTGGTAAAGGCTTCAGTGAAAGCCGCCCATATAGGGTTTACGATGATAAACATCACCATGGCTACTATATGAAAATACTTATAGCAGACATTATATTCTGTTACGGTTTCTGGTCCGAAATATCTCGTCAAGATGATATTCATTAGCTGGAATATTACCAACACGGATATTGAGATAATAAACAGTTGTATGCCAAGACCTAAAATAGATTTGATCTTTTTACTATCAAATGTATGAAACGAAGGAGTATATCTTTTTAAATAGGTAAACTTGAACGAATAAATTGTAACAAGTATATTCAATAAACAAGGTATTCCCGTAAATGCAAGCGCTAAATATTCTAGATGCCCCTCGGTAGTTTTTGTTAAGATAAAGATGCTTATTAAGGCAAGCACTTGTCCTGATACGAACAAGCTGGAGCTTAATGCAGGTTTCTGCAGAGAGGTGAGTATATTGTCAAATGTCTTTGTTACAAATGAAATACTGATGAATGTGAGAAGATATTGAGCTGTAATAGTGATCGAATGGGCATACTTTGTGTCGAGATTCAGAAATGATGTCCAGTCGAAGAAATAAAAGTTGATAATCGAAAATGGGATATAGAGGATACCAATGATCGCAGCCAGTGTGATATAGGTAGTGCTGACATAGCTCTTTGCCTCCTCGTGATTTTCCCTGGCAATTTCCTCGGCAAACTTGTTTCTGAATCCATTTGCTATTCCCATATCGAAATAGTTCAGCCAGATAACTATAGAGCTGATGGTCATCCAGATACCATATTCTGTTGAGTCAACATAGCTCAAAGTCATTGGCACAACAAGGAAAGAAACCAGTATGCTGATTCCCTTCAAGCCAAAAAGACCGAAAATATTCTTCTTGATATTTGCGGTTCTTTGTGATCCTGAGAACAATTTTGATTGGATTGACTTAAAGTTCATTTCTTATTGAATTGTTTTCAGGTATTCCTTGATTTTCTCCTTGTCGTATCCCATCTTCTTCTTGAACTCAAAGATCTTGGCATCCACTAGCATGCGATACCAGAAACCCTGGAGGATATGCCAAAGAAAACCTTCCTTGCCATCCAGGAATCCAGCTTTGCAAACATAGCGAAGGAAGAAATTGATAAATGGACGGATGAATAGGGGAGACTTTATGTATTTCAACTTCAGCCAACGCTTTCTTTGTTCCTCTGTTCCAAAGAGTTTTGGGCTTACCTCTTTGGCCTTGTCATCCATTTCATATTCCATCAGCAGCATGTCGAGCATCTCGCGGGTTGCATATCCGTTATGCTTGTCGCTCCACCAGGTAAGGTCGTTGAGATTAGCATCCACCTGATCGCCTTTCTCAACGGTAATTGTTTTTCCATCGAATATTCTGATATGCTCATCCATCCATCGGTTCTCGCAGTCGCCATGATTGCGGCGGAAAACCTTCAGGTGATAAGATGGGTACCATCCGCCGTGAAGCAGCGACCTGCCCATGAAGTCGATACGCTTGCGCACGTAGATGCCGTTCACATCATCGGCACAGTTGGCAACAGCCTCCTTAACCGATTCGCCCAATCCCTTGTCGAGGAACTCGTCGGCATCAATTCTCCATATCCATTCCGACTGAATGTCGCAGTTATATACGCCATAGTTGAATTGAGTGGCATAGTTTTTCCATGAATGCTGATAAACTCTGGCACCCATGGACTTGGCCAGCTCGACAGTGTTGTCGTCGCTGAAGCAGTCAACCACCACAATATCATCGCAAATACCCTTAAGTGACTGAATACAGCGAGGCAGATGCTTCGACTCATTCTTAGTCAGGATGATGGCGGATATTGTATTTTTAAGCATTATTTCTGATTACTCGTTTATTAATTTCTTTTGCAGGATTTCCACCAACTACTGTCCAGGGTGCCACATCCTTGAACACGCAGCCTCTAGCTCCAACCACAGCACCCTCGCCAATGGTAACCCCCATACCGATAAAACATTCTGCTGCAATCCAAGCTCTGTCACCAATTATTATCGGTTTGTGTATTAATGTATGTGCCTCACTATTTATATCGTGAGAAGCCGTACAAATATAACTTCCCTCAGAAATTACAGCATTGCGGCCGATGACAATCTTGTCCTTGTTGTATAGTTTCACTTCAGCCCCAACACAGGCATCTTTTCCTACTTCCAGGTTCCATGGCGCCCAAATCTTGCATGAAGAGTATATCAGACAGTTGTCAGGAATCCTTGCTCCAAACATTTTCAGTAGTTGGTTTCTCAAGCCCCTTAAATATCTACTAGGCAGCATTCTGAAGAGAGTCGCGTTAACGAATCTCCAAAGAATCTGCTTTATTCGATGTGGCTTTACTTCCTTATATTCTGATAAATCCATGTTTTATAGCTTTGAGAAGAAATTGAGATACTTCTTGGCAATTTCTTCTGAGTTGAGACGATGAGCGGCATATCTCAATGTGTTGAGCTGATAGCTGCTCCATTCCTCCTGGCTCATATCGATAAATTTCTGCAGTGCTGATGTGTATTCCGATTCATTCTTCAGTGGAATAACATAACCGGCCTTGTTTTGCTGGATATCGTTCCAAGGTGTCATGTCGGATAAAATCAGCGGACAGCCGTTGGCTATGGATTCAGTAATCACATGGCCATAATTTTCTCCATGAGTAGGGAAGAGGAAAACATGATGCGACTGGAATAATTCTGCTGTTTTCTCATGGGCAACTTCACCATGATACTTGCATTTGATGTTTGCAGGAAGCGAAGCGATGATCTGCTCACATTCTTTCCAATAAAGGCGATCCTCTTCGGTTCCTATCATGCCATAGATATCAAAACTAGCATTGCCCTTGACACTTTTAAGAGCATTCAATGCAAGTTTGATATTCTTCTTAGCCGAAATTCTCGAGATGAATAGTATTTTAATTTCCCCATTGCTTTTCTGCAATGAGGATGGTTTCTCCAGCACCTTCGTGTCATTCATGTTCTGAATGATCTCAATATTGATCTGCTTGCTTACAAAGCCCTTTCTGATGTCTTCCTCCTCGGTTTGTGCAGTAGCATGCCAGGTTGTTTTCTTCAGCAATCCTGAAAGCTCGAATAATCTGCGATAGATTTTTCTTACAAAGTTATGTGAGGAATACTCACCCATAGAGAAAATTCCTCTAGGGGCAATGATGATTGGCTTCTGCGGAATCAGTCGGAGCCAGTAAAGCAGGAAGAATCGTGCATTGTCCTTGAAATTATAAAAACCATTGATATAGTAAACATCAAAATCAATGCTTTTTATAACTTTCTTGAAATACGACAACGACTGAATATACTTGTGGCTGTAGAATACGCTGGCCTCCTTGTATGAGGTCCATTTTTCTAATTCTACATTTTGGTAGGGTACAGTATCACCGATATCCCTGTCCTCGGTCAGGATATTAAACTTAACGTTGGGATATAGAGATTTTACCATTTGGGATACACTCATCGTTACGCCAGCACTTTTGGTGCCAGGAAGATATGAACCCATCAACAATAAAACTTTTGTGGTACTCTTTTCCATTGATTCTCAACATTGCCCATAAAATCCCCTTGCCCCAACTTTTTATAGTTAGAGGAAACTGCGAAGATATTGAGCGCAATGCCACTTTTGACGCATAGTAGCTCCTTTTAGGGGAAAACAAATTACTTGTATCGTGTGCTGTTATAGCATATTATTCCTAGCGTCTGCAGATTGGTAGCTTTATCTGTTTATGTATTACAATTCAACTTTTCGTTGAATCGCTTGCAAAGGTAGTAATTTTTGCTCAAAAATAAGAATATATGCTTGGAAAAATAGGCTTTATTTATAATTATATAAAAATGCCTCGCTTTGCTAATTCATTCTGTTGATAGAAATGGATTGGAAAGGCGAGGCATTTTTTATCTAGTTTAAACTTTTATTTCAGCATATCGTAAATTGTTTGTGCCCATCTGTCGTAGGCTTTTTGTTGTGGGTGAACATTATTTGTGTAGTAGTAGTCTTCAATATTAAAAATGTTGATTCCACATTTTCTATCTACGTCAAGAACAGGAATACTATATACGTTGCATACATCTTCTACAATTTTGCGAAGTTTCTGCCATTGTGTATATCGCCATGAGGTCTGGAATTTTTCCAGATTATAGGTTCCATCCTCGTTTTTATACTTTTGCTCACTAAAATCAATTAGATAATTGGTTGGAAGAACAAAGTAAATTTCTGCTTTAGGCAGATTGGTGGTCAAGTACTCAAGTACACCTTTGTAGCAAGAGGTTAGGCTAACCTTTTCGCTCCATTTGGATTCGTCTTTCCAAGAAGATGCAGATTTGCCAAGGTAGTAGTAGGTGTATTCTTCTGCACAAGAGGTTAGTTCAAGCTCAACGCCAACTCCAGTATCGTTGCCTGTATATTCGAAGGTGTCATCTGTTTTGTAGCAGTAGGATATAGTAACAGATCCATCGCCGTTATTCACAGCCGACCATCCGGCGCCGTAATTATATTCAGCTATCTTGGCAGCAATATCATAAATCGTCATGCTTGGATCGACTTCTATTCCAAATTTTGTTCCTTTTCGTGTGAGCAGAATGGAACCTTTCTTTTTTGCGACGGAAGTAACCTTGACACGTGTTCCGTTTCTTGAAGAGTTTTGATAAGGGAAGACCAGCATGCAACCTGCTTTTCTCTCTGTTTCTGGTATGCTGTCGAGGATTGTTGATAATTTTGTTTTTCGGTAATTAACAGCTTCTTCGTAAGAAGAGAATACACCCTGGTGTGCTGTAATCTTCTCTCCCTGCATCCATGCAGGATCGTTAATATCTCCACCTTTACCAGTAGCAACCAAGCTAATGTCGTTTACATTTTCGAGAAGAACCAAATCGATATTATTTTTGTCCTTTTGGTTCACCAATTTCTTTACTCTACCAAGTGTTCCTTGTATTACGTTAGGTGCGGAATTTGTACCGCCTGCCGAAAAACTCAGACAGTTCATCCCTGTTAGCTCTGACAGTTTTGCTGTCCATCCAAATCCTAAGCTATCCCATATTGTAGCAAATGTTTTTCCCTGAAGCCTTGATTTCTTAGAATCTAACAATGTGCTGCCATCTGCTATTTGATCGATAGATTCAAGAAATGAAACGTTTGCTACAGAATCTGTTGGAACATAATAACTTTTTCCGTTATGCAAGCTAATTTCCATTTGGTATTTTTTTTGTGCTTGCATGGAAATAGTAGTAGCAAGCAATGCCATAGTGATTATAATACTTTTTTTCTTCATTGTAGTACTATTAATGCGAAAGGTATTTCGTATTTGTTATTTATTATTTTGCAAAAATATATAAATTTATTGTATATTAAATATGTTTTGATATTTTTTTGTGATGCTTTGGTATTTATCATTAGAGTTGACAAGTTGACAAAGTGACAAATTTCCTCAAATCATTAGAGTTGACAAAGTGACAAATTTCTGTCCACAAAAAAAGGCCATGATTCTTTTTGGAATCATGACCTTTTTTTATTTGTACTTGATAAAATTGTTGATCACTTGTTGTCGGTTGTGCACCCGGCTATAACTCACGTGAATCCAGAAATATTTGGAGTTTCGGTGGACTCTCTCCTTGATGAGCTGGTCGAAATGGGTGTTGTTCATCAGCCACAGAAACCATTCGTTGCCAACTGTGTTGCTGGGTACTCTGATGTCGGCAGCCTCGCCTCTAAGGTGCTGACTGTTAGGACTTCCGTTCACTTTGTCGTTCAACTTCCGACACCGGTATCCGCTGTTGATATACACTGGGGTTCCTGCATGCTCCCTCAGGGGCTCAAGCACGTTCTCACAAAGTGCACGCAGATTTTCTATCTGATTTTCGCTGGGAATGTTTGCGATTGATTGTTCGGTGGCCAGCGTGGAGTGGGTAAGCTCGGCGAGACTGAAATGTTGTGATAATTTCATTTATTTTTCGGTTATTGTTATTAAAACTTTTCTCACGTGTCTTCTTCTTAATCGCAGTTTCTTGCATAGAGTTGTCAGGGCTTTCATGCTGTGGATCACTACTCCTGGAAAGCAGCTTTCTCCCACGATAATCGTTGGTCCTTTTAGTGCATGTAAATCATCCTTTCATGTTTAACTTTTGTACTTATAGAATAGCATTACCATCTTGCTTCTCCTTAGTGAATTGAGAATAATATTTGTAAAAACTTAATATATATTATTTGTACCGTAAATTCAACGGATAGTTTCTTCTCATCCACTTGTGGGAGAGATAAGAGAGAGTTTCCGTACTAGTATCTACAACTAAAAGGAGAATATAACATATAATGTTATATAGAAGGGTATGCCACATGATTAAGAATAAATCTAATTAAAATGAGCAAAATTATCTCGAAAAACGTATTGTTTGGCATGAATTTTGCTGTAACATAAATAGTGTAAAAAGATGATGGAGGACTGAAAATATGGCATTTATTGACTATTACAAAATTTTAGGAGTCGACAAAAACATTCCGCAGAAGGATGTGAAGGCGGCTTATAGAAAACGTGCGAAGCAGTTTCATCCGGACTTGCATCCGAATGATCCGAAAGCTAAGGCGAAGTTCCAGGCGCTCAACGAGGCCTATGATGTGATCAACGACCCCGAAAAGCGTAAGAAATACGATCAGTATGGCGAGAACTGGAAGCAGGCAGATGCTTTCGGCGGCAATCCATTTGGCGGTGGCGCTGGCGGCGGAGATCCGTTCAGCGGCTTCGATTTCAGCAGTTTCGCTGGTGGAGGAGTTGGCTTCTCCAGCTTCTTCCAGGATATCTTCGGCGGTGGCGGTGGCTTCGGCAGAAAATCGGGTGGCTCGCACAGAACCAACTGGAATTTCAATGGTGGCGGTCAGCCGCAGCAGAATCCGGGCGAGGTGAAGGTTACGATAAATATTGATCTTTATACGGCTCTGCTGGGTGGCGAGGTGATTGTTACCTGCGGAAATGGCTCGAAGGTGAAACTGAAGGTAAAGCCTGAAACTCAGAACGGTACGAAGGTGAGACTGCGTGGAAAGGGTAGCAGTAAGGGCGACGGTACAATGGGTGACCTTATCCTTACTTATAATGTTACGCTGCCTACGAATCTCACGGAGCGACAGAAAGAACTGCTGAGGGAAATGAAAGGGTAAACCCCACCAATAAGCCCACCAAGTAACCCCACCAAGCCTCCCCGAAGGGGAGGATGTTATTAGGGGTGATATATTTGAGAAGGTATTCTATATAGCTTGCTGGCTTATGGAATATCTTCTTCTTTGATTATCGGTGTTTGATGAATTTTATACCCCTCTTCGAGGGAGAGCGGTACGACTTCTAGTCGTAGTCATCTATCTGCAGGTGCAAGCACCCGCAGTTACACGATGGGGTGACGTCTCCGACGTCATTGCCGCGAATTGGTGATCGATGATTGATGATCGATGATTGGTGATCGGTGATTGGTGAACTCTGAATTATAGTTCATTGATTTTCGAGTAATGTCCTTTTCTTCTCGCCCACTTGTGGGAGAGCTAAGAGAGAGGGTATGCCACGAGCAAGTAGCTAAGATATCCCCTCCTTGGGGAGACTTTTCTGCTTAATCTTGTGGCATACCCTCTCTCTTATCTCCCCCGCGAGCGGGGGAGAAGAAATTATCCGATGAATTTGTAGTTAGAAAAAAATAAAGCCCGAAATAGTTTTTTTTGCTATTTCAGGCTTTATATATAGTTGCTAGATCGAATATCCCTTGATTTTGATCGAATATCCTTCATTTTCCTAGATCGAATATCCTTTCATTTTGCGCGAACGAATATCCCTCATATTGAGAGTAAAAGAACATCCTCCCCTTCGGGGAGGCTTGGTGGGGTCATTCCACAACCTTCACCAGTCCAAAGCTGGAAATCTTTCCATCAGGCGAAACTGTTGACTTCACCTTGAAGTGAGTGCTCACACGGTTCTCATCATCCTTGCGAGTAACCTCCTGGATAGCAGTGAACGAAACCTGATACTCATATTCATCGTCGCCAACCTCACGCTTCTTAATCTGATAGTCGTTGGCAACATGCCAGTTCATATTGGCAACATCCTCTTTCCAGAGCTTGCCCATGAAACTTGCAACATCACTGCTGGTTGCCATCTTCTTGCCGAGGAACTCCGAGAGAACATCCTCGCAGGTAGATGTCAGACCACTCTCGTTGCGGGAATTGATGCTCTGGAAAAACTTGCGGTAAAGTGAGGTAATCACCTGTTTCTCTTCAGGTTGGAGATCCTTCGATTTTGCCTTCTTCATGGCATCCTCAGCTTCCTGAACATGCTTGCCATCAGCGTGCGAATTGAGATATTCCTGGAAACTCTCCACCGTGTTGTTATCCTTTGCCGATGTCCAGTCGATAGAGTCGATCTTGTCCCAGGCCTCCTGCTTATGTGGACTGTCGGGATGATTCTTGAGATATTCCTCGAGTGCCGTCTTGCTGCCGCTAACCACAGCGTTAGTCCAGTCCTTGTCAACCTGACCGAGAAGATCGAGGCGAGCCCTTACAGAGTCGAGATGAGCAGTGGAAGCATCATCCTTGTATTTATCGAGATATGCTTTCAGCACATCGACATCCGAGCTTTGCATCGCATAGTTGTAATCGCTCTGCTCCTCATCCTTGCTGTTGGCATTGGAATATACATAGAAAATCACACCAATACATAGAAGTGCAACAATGGCAGAAATCACCCAGATGCGTGTGTTCTTCTTTGGCTCTTCAGGAGCAGGCGCTGCTGGAGTAGGAGGAACTGCCGGTGGAACAACGGTAGGAACACCCGATGGCTGCTCGGCTGCTGGTGTAGCTGCTTGAGTTGGTGCTGGGGTTGTTGCTGGAGTAGTTACTTGAGAGTTAACGTCAAGATTACCTTCGATTTTTACGCCGCAATTAGGGCAGAATGGAGCTTTGTCACTTACCTCATGACCGCACTCCGGACATTTAATAATTGCCATATCTTTACTATTATTATATTCAATGAATGAAATAATGAAAGATTTATCTCAACAGAAAATCATTCATTATTTCATTATTTTTCAATTTTTACTTATGCCTGAACCGGATCTCCTTTAGCTTGTGGTTTCCCATAAACCGGCTCTTGTCAACATATCCGTTCACGCCATTGATGTGACCCTTACCAGTGTATTGCCACATTTCAAAGTCACGGCCGTCGGATAATTTTGGAATTCGCTTGGTATATTGTGCAAGCATCATGCGATAGCCTTGCAGAGTCCCCTTGAGATAGTTGTCGTAGAAATTCGCAAAGGTATAAACCAATGGCTTCTGCTTGTAGGCCACCTCCACGAGATGAAGGAATTTGAAGAGTGAATCGCGGAAAGCCTCAGTTTCCATTCCGCTTTTGGTCTCGACATCAATCATCGGTATAAGGTCCTGGTCGCCAGGACGGCACTGTGCCATAAAGTTCTCTAGCTGAGTTTGTTGCGCTATCTTTGGTCGATAAAAGTGATAGCTGCCCACTTTGAGACCATACTGGTGAGCAAGGTCGATATTCTGCTTGTATTTGCTGTCTACGTTGTCACCTCCTTCTGTGGCTTTGAGGTAAACGTATGCCATTTTTGTGTTGTTGCCAATAGTCTCCCAGAACACATTTCCCTGATAGTGGCTCATATCGATGCCGTGGATATGGCTGCAGGTGTCTTCGCACTCTACTTGAGCGCACAAAGATAATGTTGAAATAAGGGCTAATAGACTCAATAATATTCTTTTCATAGCCACAAAGGTACACATTATTCTTCGATTTGAGAAAGCGAATGTGCAAAATTATGTAAAAAATTACTTATTGCTTCTATCGGAGCATATTCGAAGAAGCGCATAGTCTGTGCCAGTTTCTTTCCCATAGAACCGTTGCTGGCACGCACAAATCCCGTGGAAGTCTGATGAAACTCCACATCTTTCAGGTCTTCTTTGTCAAAATAAAGTGATCGCATTGTGAGTTTGTAACCGCCTCGTTCGAGTCGGCTTACAAATGGAATCTCGTCGGCCTGGAAGTTGAAGAACAGAATGAGGATACTTCCCTGGAGCTGAGCCATCCGCATGAGGTGGAGACTGTGGAGCCAGTTCTCGAGTTTCACGAAATCCACCTTGTCGCCACGTGTTCTGAGGTAGTTGCCCAGCTGTATGATGCCACGGATGGAAACGCCGGATTGGATCATGCCATTAGCATTGCTGACGATAATTCGGAGCAGATAGATAGTTTCGATATTGGTGTCGATAGCGTGTCGCTCATCTGTCTGGATTTTTTTCAGACGATTATTGAGGAGAGGGTTGGTCATTTCAACTTCTCCTGCCGGCATATCATTGACATTCTTCATCATCCATGCGATTCGGTTTCGCTTGAATGTTGTCATTGGTTCCATTTTCTCTTTCGTTCCGAAGTTATCAGCCCGAAGTTGTGTGAAGAGATTTCGCTGTAAAAAATCCATCCTAAAATTATTATATTTACCGTTAGTAATGATCTATCGTCTTCTGCTTCATTCTAAATTATTGTTATAAAAACAACTTGATATCTTGAAATTTATTATTTGGAAATTAATTTTTTTATCGATGTTTTTATTTATTGCTGTCCGATTAAAATTGAAAACGGTGAATTTTGGCTCATAAGTTACTGATAATCAAGTAATCTATCTTTCTGACTCATTGGCATTTATTTTTTATCGGACAGCAATAGTTTTTATTAGTAAATTTAAAAGACATAGTTTTACAGATGAATTACGAATTAAGAAATTTAATTACCTTACAAGGATTACCTGCAGCAATGCAATTTTCTGGTATATCATGAGTCACAATACTGCCACACCCTATAATACTACATTTTCCAATTGTAACTCCTTTTAATATTATGCTATTAGCACCAATCCAAACATCATCATTGATAACTATAGGAATACTTGTAGATGCATTTTTTTTTGTACAAGTATCGCGTCTTGATTGCCAATCAATTGGATGCATGTCATTGTCTAGGATTAAACAATTTGCTCCAATTTTAACGTGATTGCCGATTCTGACAGAATTAGTAACCCAAATAGCTCCGCCAGATATTCCGCAATAATTGCCTATAATAAGTTCTGCATTATTTGAAACATTTATGGAAAAATTGGTATTTGAGCATAAAACATTTAAATTGTTGCCACTATTTACAATAAAATGATGTCCAATATTAACACTGCTACTGTTGGAGATATGAAGATAAACCATATTTTTAATTGAGGAAAACTTACCTAATCTAATACCTGATAATTTAAATTTTATAGGATTAAAAAATGTATACCATTTTTTCCTAAAATAATTATCAATTCGAAATAATTTAGAAAAATTCATAACTATTTATCTTTATATGTTTATAAAACGCTAATAATTCTCTTAATTTTTATGAATGTTTAGCATATCTGTTACACTAGAGTTTGATACATTTTAAAGTTTAATTACGAATTTGCTTTCGGATATCTGAAAGCAATGGCTAATGTTGCTGCCACTCCGATGGCCATCGGATAATAGAGATAAGGAATGATGTCGATAGGATTGAGACCGGATAGACCGGCTGCTATCAGCATCTGCACAGCATAAGGCAGCAATCCCTGAACACAGCACGAGAAGGTATCCAGAATACTGGCCGCCTTACGGTTGTCGACACCATATCGGTCGCCAATCTTCTTAGCAATGCCTCCAACGGTGAGAATCGCCACAGTGTTGTTGGCCGTACAGATATTCACCAGCGAAACCAAGGCTGCAATGGAGAACTCGGCTCCGCGCTTGCCATTCACATGCGCTGTGAACTTCTGAATGATATAGTCGATACCACCATTCTCGCGGATGATCTCGAGCATGCCACCTGCCATCATCGCAATGATGATGAGCTCGCCCATGCCGATGACACCATCGCCCATGGAGGTGAACCATCCGAAGAGATCGTAACCCATGGAGGCATCGTAGAAGTGATAGCTGATGCCGATAATTCCGCAGAGAACAGTGCCCAGGGTGAGCACGGCCATCACGTTCATGCCTGCAACGGCGGCGATGAGCACCACGAGATAGGGGAGTACCTTGATATATTCCACCGATGGAATATCGGTTGGCGCCTTCACATCGGCTCCCATTATGGCATATACAATGAGCACAACGACTGCAGCAGGAACGACGATCTGAGAGTTCACACGGAACTTGTCGCTCATCTTGCAGCCCTGGGTTTGTGTGGCCACAACGGTGGTGTCGGAAATGAAGGAAAGATTATCGCCAAAATAGGCTCCACCCACGATGATGGCGGTCATCAAGGGGATGCTGGTGCCTGTGGAATGAGCCAGGCCAACGGCTATCGGAACTAGTGCAACCACGGTTCCAACACTCGTTCCAATAGAAACCGAGATGAAACAGGCTGCAAGAAAAAGTCCTGGCAGAAGCATCCAGCTTGGCGTGAAGTTGAGGGCGAGATTGACGGTGGCGTCGATGGCACCCATACTCTTTGCCGAGGCTGCGAAGGCTCCTGCCAGCACATATATCCAGAGCATAAGCATGAGATTACTGCTTCCGGCACCCTTGCTGTAGGTATCGATGCGCTTCTTCAGAGGGAAGCCGCCCGACATGACTACGGCGAAGATGCTGGAGATGAGAAATGCTACGGTGAGTGACATGTTGCTGTCGCGATGGTCGACCGAATAAATGGTGAACACTACGATGAGTGCAATCAGTACAAACAGTGGCGATAATGCCAGTAATCCTTTCTTATTCTCCATACATTTTTAATTAGTAATTAGAAATTAGTAATTAGTAATTGTGATATGCTTTATTGGATAATTATTTCCAATGTTTTTTCACAATCAAAATTAGCAATTATAATACCCCTAAAGGCTAATCACAATTTCTAATTACTCATTACTAATTATCACTTGTGATATCCAAAAAGGCTAATCACAATTACTAATTTCTAATTACTCATTACTAATTAATAATTACTCATTACTCATTAATAATTACTCATTATTAATTACAGTGTAACTCCATTCTTGAAGATAGAGATCTCGCTATACTCGTTTTCCTCGTTGCGAGCCTTCTCGCCGCTTGCTACTGCCAAAACCTTGTCGATGAAGGCGTTGCGAACGGTAAGCATATCCTTGCCCAACAAAAGCTGACCGGCATTGAAGTCGATCCAGTTGGCCTTGCGCTCTGCCAATACATTGTTGGTGGAAATCTTCATGGTTGGAACGAAGGTGCCGAATGGGGTACCACGACCTGTTGTGAAGGTTACAATCTGGCAACCTGCTGCTGCAAGAGCTGTTGAAGCTACCAAGTCGTTGCCTGGAGCTGAGAGAAGGTTCAAACCATTCTCCTGAAGACGGTCGCCATACTCTAACACACCGCTAACCAATGCCTTACCACACTTCTGTGTGCAGCCAAGTGCCTTGTCCTCGAGGGTTGAGATACCACCTGCCTTGTTGCCTGGAGATGGATTCTCGCCAACAGGCTCGCCATGGCTGAGGAAATACTCCTTGAAATTATTTACCATACTAACGGTCTGCTCGAAAAGCTCTGGAGTCTTGCAACGGTTCATCAAGATAGTCTCTGCACCGAACATCTCTGGAACCTCGGTAAGAATAGAGGTACCACCCTGAGCTACCAGCCAGTCGCTGAGCTCACCAACGAGTGGGTTGGCGGTAATACCAGAGAATCCATCAGAACCACCACACTTCAATCCAACGCGGAGCTTGCTTACAGAAACCTCCTCACGCTTGTCCTCCTTAGCCTGTGCATAGAGTTCGCGGAGAATCTTCATGCCTTCCTCTAACTCATTACCTTCAACCTTCTGTGTAACAAGAAGTTTGATGCGGCTCTGATCGTAGTCGCCAAGCATCTTCATGAAGTCGTCAGGCTGATTGTTCTCGCAGCCTAAAGAGAGAACGAGCACACCACCTGCATTTGGGTGAAGACAGATGTCGCGAAGCACCTTACGGGTGTTCTCGTGGTCACCACTCAACTGAGAGCAACCATAGTTGTGGTGCCAGCAGTGAATAGCGTCGATACCCTCGAGATTGGTCTCGGCGATCATCTTCTGAGCCAACTTCTCACCGATACCGTTTACACATCCAACAGTAGGAACGATCCAAAGTTCGTTACGAGTACCAACCTCGCCATTTTTTCTTACATAACCCTTCCAAGTGCGGTTCTCGTTCTGAATGTCGAGAGAGTCGGCAACTGGCTTGTAAGTATATTCGAGAGTACCAGCGAGATTTGTCTTCAGATTGTTCTCGTTCACCCATTCGCCCTGCTTCAAATCCTTGATAGCGTGACCGATAGGGTAGCCGTACTTCAAAATATCAGTACCTTCAGGAGCATCCTTAATGAGCACCTTGTGGCCAGCAGGAGTATCCTGCAGAAGAGTTACCTGAGCACCATCCACCTCGATGGTTTCGCCCTTACTGAAGGGACGAAGACAAACCACTACGCTGTCGGCAGGGTTTATCTTTAAAAAGCTTGCTTGATTCATTTTTATAGATCTTGTTTTTATAATTTGTATTTACAACTGAGTGCGACGATAGAAATCCACATTCTCCTTCGACAACAGCTCGATAGGCATGTAGTTTACAGGAGTAACCTTCTTCTTCAGCACGATGGCACGGAAGAGTGTGTCGATGCAGGAATATCCCTGCATATAAGCGTGCTGGGCAATGAGGAACGAGATGCTGCCCTCGCGAAGGTCGCGGGCATTCTTCTCTACCATATCATAACCCATGATCTGACAATCACGGCGGTTCGTCTTCAAAAGGAAATCACCCACGATGTGAGCCTTGGAAGTGAGTGTGATGCAATGATGCAAGTGAGGATGCTCGGCAAAGAAATCCTCCAGGTCCTTGTTGTATTCCGCCTTGGAACCATCCGAAGGAAGGTCGAGGTCGAGAATCTCAATCTCAGGGAAATGATCGTGCATGTAATGACGGAAACCCACCTCACGGTTATCCTGCTGCTTGCTGGATACACGGCCGTTCTTGGTAAGGCGCATCAAGAGAATCTCCTTCTCCTTGTTGGCGATCAGCATCAGCATCTTGGCTGCAAAATAACCACTGCTGAAGGAATCCTGACCATAGAACGAAAGCGGTTTAAGATCAGGCATATACGAGTCGAGCAGAATAAATGGAATATCCTTCTCGTGCAACTGATCAGTGAACTCACGGGTAACCTCCAACTGCGAAGGCACAATAACCACACCCGAAGCATTGTCGGCCAGAATCTCATTCGCCTGCTGGCGGAAAGTTTCATCCTGGAATCGCTCGTAGTATCTCACTACCACATCGATGTGGAAATCACGGCGTGTCTCCTCGCATTTGCGGGCACCTTCCTCGATTTCCTCCCAGTAGGTCTCTGATTCGTGTTTAGGTATTAGAACATAGAAGGTATAAGCCTTGTTGTAGGCTAGGGCACTAGCATACATATTAGGCTGATAGTTCATTTCTTTAAGAGCTTTTTCCACTTTTTCACGTGCAGGTTTTGACACGTTAGGACGGTCATGCAGAACTCTGTCAACCGTGCCTACAGATACGCCGGCTCTTTCGGCAATATCTTTGATTCTAATCTTTTCGGCCATGCTTTAAGTGTTTGTCCTTGTTTAACTACGCGCGTACCTTATATATATAGATATTGTGTACGCCCACATTATTGGATTATACTGCGCAAATATAGGAAAAAATGTTGAATTGTGCGAATACACAGCCTATTATTTTGCAAAAACACAAAATTTTCTTTATTTTATTTCTTTTTTCGGGAAAATATAGTTATTTTTGCCCATCGAAAGCAAACATATTAGGAAACAATCTAATAAACAAACTAAATAAAAAATTAGAAAATGGCTAAAATTGTAACATTAGGTGAGATTATGCTCCGCCTTTCCCCAGAAGGAAACGACCGTTTCATTCAGTCAGAGTCATTCCGCATCATCCCTGGTGGTGGTGAGGCTAACGTAGCTGTTAGCTTGGCAAACTATGGTCACGACGCTTATTTCGTATCTAAGTTGCCTAAGCACGAAATCGGTCAGATCGCTGTAAACGCACTTCGTCGTTATGGAGTTCATACAGACTTCATCGCTCGTGGTGGTGAGCGCGTTGGTCTCTACTATGCTGAGACTGGTGCTTCTATGCGTCCTTCTAAGGTAATCTATGACCGTGCTCATAGCTCAATCTCTGAAGCAGATCCATCTGATTTCGATTTCGATGCAATCATGGAAGGTGCTCAGTGGTTCCACTGGTCTGGCATCACTCCAGCTGTTTCTGACAAGGCTGCTGAGCTTACTAAGCTCGCTTGTGAGGCTGCTCATCGTCATGGTGTAACTGTATCTGTTGACCTTAACTTCCGCAAGAAGCTCTGGACTTCAGAGAAGGCTATCTCTATCATGCGCCCATTGATGCAGTATGTTGACGTATGTATCGGTAATGAGGAGGATGCAGCTCTCTGCCTCGGCTTCAAGCCTGATGCTGACGTTGAGAATGGTAAGACTGATGCTGCTGGTTATCACAAGATCTTCGAGCAGATGGCTAAGGAGTTCAACTTCAAGTATGTTGTTTCTACTCTCCGTGAGTCTTATTCTGCAACATATAACGGCTGGAAGGCTCTTATCTACAACGGTAAGGACTTCTATGAGAGCAAGCACTACGATATCAACCCTATCATCGACCGTGTTGGCGGTGGTGACTCTTTCGCTGGTGGCTTGATCCACGGTCTCCTTACAAAGGACAACCAGGGTGAGGCTCTTGAGTATGCTGTTGCTGCTTCTGCTTTGAAGCACACTATCCCTGGCGACTTCAACCTCGTTGGTGTTGATGAGGTAGAGAGCCTTGCTGGTGGTAATGCTAACGGCCGCGTTCAGCGCTAATAGTTAATCGGCTTCGGCCGATTATTGTTCAAATACAAAAACTTAAAACATTATAAATATAATGGCACGTTTTAATAAGATTCAGGTTATGACAGCTATGAAGGAAACAGGTATGGTTCCTGTATTCTTCAACAGCGATTTAGATACTTGCAAGAATGTAATCAAGGCTTGCTACGAGGGTGGTGTTCGCGTATTCGAGTTCACTAACCGTGGCGACTTCGCTCATGAGCTCTTCGGTGAGCTTATCAAGTGGGCTGCTAAGGAGTGCCCAGAGCTTATCCTTGGTATTGGAACTGTTATCGACGCTCCTACAGCTGCTCTCTACTTGCAGTTGGGTGCTAACTTCGTAGTTGGCCCAAGCTTCAACCCAGAGATCGCTCCTATTTGCAACCGTCGTTTGGTTCCTTATTCTCCAGGTTGTGGTTCAGTTTCTGAGATGAGTGATGCTCAGGCTGCAGGCTGCGATGTAACAAAGGTATTCCCAGCTGGTAACGTTGGTGGTCCTTCATTCGTTAAGAATGTACTTGGCCCATTGCGTTGGAGCAATATCATGGTTACTGGTGCTGTTTCTCCAGACAAGGAGAACCTTACAGAGTGGATCAAGGCAGGTGTTATGTGCGTAGGTATGGGCTCTAAGCTCTTCCCTAAGGACGTTATCGCTGCTAAGAACTGGAAGGCAATTTCAGAAAAGTGTGCAGAGGCTCTTGGATATATCAAGGAGGCTCGTGCTTAAATATGATCATATAAAGAGCGCCATCATTCTTTTCATGGTGGCGCTCTTTTCTTTTTCAGCTTGTTCACCTTCTCGAAAAGAACTCGTAAATAAGCTGAACGAAAAGTCTTATGCGTTTCATTACCGAAACTTAGATTCTACTTTATATTATGCTCGCGAGGCGCTGAAGTATTCATCGGGCTATGAGAGTGGCGAGGCTGAAGCTTTGAATAATCTTGCATTTGTGCGCATCGTCTATATGGATTATCCCGGTGCTCACAAGATGTTGAATTCTGCTTTGGCGGCTACTGATAATCAGGTGGAACTGCTTATCTCGGATATTCTCTTGATGCGTCTTTGCCAGCGTGAGTCTAAGAATAAGGATTTCTATGTTTATCACGAAAGGGCGGAGACTCGACTGAAACGTATTCTTGAAGAGGCTGAGGACTTGGATGAGCATCAGCAGGCGAGATTGCTTTATGCGAAGTCGGAACTCAATATTGTTACGGCCACTTACTATTATTATGTCGGCTTGAAAAAGCCTTTTGTGGATGAACTGCAGAAGATTAACCCTATTGAATTACAGAAAGATACGGCTCAATACTTAAACTATTTATATAATATTGGTGCAGGTTCTGTAATCTCGGAAGGAACACCAGAACAAATTGCCCAGCAGGAATTTGATTTGCTGCTTCGATGCTATATGGGTGCGCTGAATGGTGGTTATCCATATTGGGAGGCTAACTCCTTGCAGTCTTTAAGTGAACATATTCAGTCGAATGATATCCGCGATTTTCTCATCAGTGAAAACACGCAGGCTTTCCAGTTCTTGAATGTATATGGAAAGTCGGAGGATTTGCTGGCTGGTAACTTCGCCGAGCGTGCCTTGTCGCTGTTCAAGGGGTATGGAGATACCTATCAGATTTCGGGTTCTTATCGTACTTTGGCACAGTGCTATTGGAGTATTAAGGATTATCATTCTGCTATTGTGTGCCTGGAATCTGCATTGTCGAATAAGCATATCGAGAAAGCTCCAGACCTGGTGGCTTCCATCCGCGAACAGTTGAGTATCACGTATTCGGCTATCGATGACAAGCAGAAGAGTGACTATAATCGTAATATTTACCTTGATCTTCAGGAACTTACGCGTCAGGATAAACAGCTGGAGGCTCGTGCTGATCAGTTGGATAGTAATACTATTCAGTTGAATTTGATGCTGGTTGCTGTTGTGATCGTTATTCTACTGCTGGTGGCTCTTCTTTTTGTTTTCTCGAAAATGCGTAGAACTACCGATAAGAAGGAATCTGGTGATAAACTGCTGGAGCCTCTTCGGGAGTGGAAAGTTCGTAACGATCAGTATATCAATGAACTGAACGAGAGATACGAGGAACTGAATGAGGATGATGAAATTAATAAGATTCATATTCTCAAGAACAAGAAACGCAATTTGGAGCAGAGAGCCAAGGTTCAGCTGGTAAACAGTGTAATGCCGCTTATCGACCGTATGGTGAATGAGGTGAACCGTCTGCTTTCTGGTAAGGATTCTGCCGAAGTGAAGAGCAGAAGATATGAATATATTATTGAACTCACTGATAAGATAAATGATTATAATCAGATACTTACGCAGTGGATTCAGATGCGCCAGGGACAACTAAGTCTGCACATCGAGAGTTTTGCAATGCAGGAACTTTTCGAGTTTGTGAAAAAGGGTAGAATGGGCTTCCAGCTTAAGGACATCACTTTGAATGTGAAGGATACTGAGGCTGTGGTAAAAGCGGATAAGACCCTTACACTCTTTATGATCAATACTATTTGCGACAATAGCCGAAAGTTTACTCCTGAAGGTGGAACTATCTCATTGAGTGCAGAGGAAAATGAGAATTTTGTGGAGATTGCTATCGAGGACAATGGAAAGGGTATGGATGATGAGCAACTTCGACATGTTTTCGACCGAACCTACACAGGAGGTCATGGCTTTGGCTTGCTGAACTGTAAGGGTATTATCGAGAAATACAAGAAGGTGAGCAGCCTCTTCAATGTATGTGATATCCGAGCAGAGAGCAGCTTGGGAAAGGGTAGTAAATTTACTTTCCGTCTGCCAAAGGGAATTCTCCGTAAGGCATTTATGCTGTTAATGCTTTTGCTTCCTTGTGCTACAAGCCTTCAGGCAAAGCAGCACGACACAAAGGAACTGAAAATGGCTCGTCAGTTCTCCGACAGTACCTATTTCTGCAATATCAATGGCGAATATGAGCGTACGCTTCAGTATGCTGATAGTGCGATTTATTATCTCAACCTTGCCTATCGGAAACTGCAGCCTAAAGGGCGTTTCCTTATGAAGGACACTGGTGACCAGAGTGATTCTGCTGCAGAAATCGGTTGGTTCAGGGATGGAGTGGACCTCGACTATGGAATTATTCTTTCTTTAAGAAATGAGTGTGCTGTCGCTGCTCTTGCTCTGCACGACTGGAATAGATATCATTATAATAATAATGTATATACTCAGCTTTATCGCGAATCCACTGCGGATGAGAGTTTGGGAATTTATGTGAAGACGCTGCAGAAGACGATGAATGCCAAAATTGTGGCAATCATCCTGCTGGTGCTTCTGCTGATAATGATTTATCCTGCATACTATTTCCTATATTATCGCCATCGTGTGTATTATCGCATTTGTGTGGAGAAGATTAACCAGATCAATAAGGTGCTGTTGAGTGATAAAACAACTGAGCAGAAACTGGAGGAAATCAATCTTTTGTGGACTGACCAGCAAAAAAGGTCGGTAAGGGATTCTTCACTTACCAAACCTCTGAACAAGTTAGTTGGCGAGATCGTGAAGGCACTTGAGGATAGTATTAATATCTATCAGGAAAGAAACGACAAAATTGAGTTTGCCGAGGATGAACTCAATAAATCTAAATATGAAGATGGAAAGTTGCATATTAGTAACAGTGTGCTCGACAACTGTCTTAGTACCTTGAAGCATGAGACAATGTACTATCCATCTAGAATTCGACAGCTGATAGATGGAACAGATGCCAATCTGGAAAGTATCAGCGAACTTGCCAACTATTATAAGTCGCTTTATGCAATGCTCAGTCTTCAGTGTATGCGACAAGTTGAGGGTAATGTGAAATATGATCATGAAATCTTGAAATATCTCTTTGAACTTCTGAAGAAGCAAACGGGATATAACAATATAACTATCACAACATCGGAAGTATCACCAAGATATTTTCATGTGAATATGCTGGCTGATAATCTTCAGCTAAGTGATGATGAGCGCAAGAATCTATTTACACCATTCACACGGGATGTGAGTTTCCTTCTATGTCGACAGATAGTGAGGGAAATCGGTGAAGTAACCAATGCGCGAGGATGTGGTATAGTAGCAGAACTGAATGCAGAAGGCAAAAACGAGATTGTTATAATTCTGCCAAGAGTGCTGGAAAATGAAGTAAGAAATATTAATATAATATCTTAAAATCGATAATTATGGATAAATTCAAAGTTATCATTGTTGAGGATGTACCTCTCGAACTGAAAGGAACAGAAGGAATTTTTAAGAACGATATACCTGAGGCTGAAATCATCGGTACTGCCGAGGATGAGGTTGCCTATTGGAAATTGCTCAAGCAACAGTTGCCTGAATTGGTATTGCTAGACCTCGGTTTGGGTGGCAGTACGACTGTAGGTGTTGAGATATGTCGCCAGACTAAGGAGCAGTATCCTAATGTGAAAGTGCTGATTTTTACAGGAGAAATTTTAAACGAGAAACTTTGGGTAGATGTACTCGATGCTGGTTGTGATGGTATTATCCTGAAGAGCGGAGAACTGCTTACTCGAGGTGATGTGGCAAGTTGCATGGATGGAAAGAAATTAGTCTTCAATCATCCAATTCTTCAGAAGATTGTTGATCGCTTTAAGAGAAGTGTCAATAATGAACTGATGCGTCAGGAAGCATTGGTAAGCTATGAGATAGATGAATATGACGAGCGTTTCCTTCGTCACTTAGCACTTGGCTATACCAAGGAGCAAATTACAAACCTTCGTGGAATGCCTTTTGGCGTGAAAAGTCTTGAAAAGCGACAGAATGAACTCGTTCAGAAACTTTTCCCTGATGGAAATGGCGGAGTGGGAGTGAATGCTACTCGTTTGGTAGTAAGAGCATTGGAACTTCGTATTATTGATGTAGATAATCTTCGCCCTGATGAGGAATAGACTTTTGTCTTTTCTTGCCCTAGGTCTCACACTGGCTCAATTTGGAGTAGTATTAGGCTCCTGGCTAGTGAGTGCTGCCTTTCCGGAAACCCAGATTCGTTCATTGTTAAGTGATGAGGGAATAAGATGGTATTTCGGAAAGGTAGTGGAGAATATGGCTAGTCCGATACTGGTATGGCTGATTCTTCTTTCGTCTGCCTGGGGTGCTATTGAGAAGAGCAAACTTCTTCAGGCATTTCGGCATCGTATAGATTTTCAGGAGCGCACAGCATTTAATCTTGTAAGGATTGAGCTGGGAATTGCTATCATTGTGATGATTCTGCTAACCTGTACACCACATGCGATTTTGCTGAGTGCTACAGGAAATCTCTATCCAAGCAGCTTCTCTGCTAGTATAGTTCCTGTACTTGCTTTTGTAGGATGGACGGTTTCATCAACCTATGCATTTGTGAGTGGAAAATTCCATACTTTTAGTGAGGCTTTTCATTCTTGTGTGTATGGTATAAGTAAAAATGCCGATCTTATATTTTTGCTACTTGTACTGATTCAGCTAATTGATTCAATTAAATTTGTTGTTCAGTAAAGAGGCTTAAAATGTCACTTTGTCACTTTGTCACCTTGTCACTTTTGATAAAATAAACTTCTTGCTTCTACTATGAATTATCCTGGTTAAAATAAGTAGTTAATAAGTAAACAAGATTGTAGCTTTGATTATACTCAATTTTAACTTGAATAATTCATAAATGTCTTTTACCAGCAGGGGAGAAGTATGCTAAGATGATCTTTCTATGAAATATCCAGGTTAGCTAGTAAATATAACGTGAGTTCGACGATATAACTGTTTGAAAAATCGTGATTAGCGAAACGAGTTGAAATAGCCAACGTAAATGCAACGTTTAGAGGTCGTAAACCGTTGGTTTAGACAAGCTAAACCATTGAGTTGGCTTTTTTAACATTTCAGAGCATCGACATTGCTCAGGGTATTTTGATGTAATGATGGCAAAATATATAATTTCCCAGACATTGATCTTTCCATAAGTTCATAGGGAAATTATTTTAGATTCATAAAACTCACGTTAAACATAGATCTCAGCTTTGATTATTTTCAATTTTTGAGCACTCTCGAGAACAGAACTGAATTTTGCAAATCGATAAGTCAAAAAAAGGTTGATTCTCAAAGAGAACCAACCTTTAAAAATATTGTCAAGTTTTAATTACTTGTCACCTTTTTCCATCTCAGCCTTCAACTTAGCAAGAGCGTCGATGTCACCAAGAGATGTACCAGCAGCAACATTGTTGATCTGTACATTGTCCTTGTGTGCATTGTTGTTAGCTGCGTGCTTGCGAGCTGGCTTGAAGTCATCCTTAACCTCCTCGAATGTACGAGAGTGAGAGAGGATGATACGACGAGAATCCTTAACGAACTCGATTACTACGAACTCAAGAGTCTCACCCTGCTTAGCCTGAGTACCATCCTGCTTCTGGAGGTGCTTAGGAGTAGCGAAGCCTTCACCACCTTCCTCAAGTGTGATAACAGCACCCTTGTCCATCATCTCTGTGATAGTACCAGTGTGTGTTGAACCTGGAGTGTAAACTGCCTCGTAGTTATCCCAAGGGTTATCCTCGAGCTGCTTGTGACCAAGGCTCAAACGACGGTTCTCCTTGTCGATGTCAAGAACAACTACGTCGATCTCTGCACCCTGAGAAGTGAACTCAGATGGATGCTTAACCTTCTTTGTCCAAGAGAGGTCAGAGATGTGGATCAAACCATCAACACCTTCCTCGAGCTCTACGAAGATACCGAAGTTAGTGAAGTTGCGAACCTTAGCGTTGTGCTTAGAACCTACAGGGTACTTAGCCTCGATAGCCTCCCATGGATCTTCCTTCAACTGCTTGATACCAAGGCTCATCTTACGCTCCTCGCGGTCGAGTGTGAGGATTACTGCCTCAACCTCGTCACCTACCTTCATGAACTCCTGAGCTGAACGCAAGTGCTGGCTCCAAGACATTTCAGATACGTGGATGAGACCCTCAACACCTGGCTGAATCTCAACGAATGCACCGTAGTCTGCCATAACGACAACCTTACCCTTAACGTGATCGCCAACCTTAAGATCAGCATCAAGTGCATCCCATGGATGTGGAGTAAGCTGCTTCAAACCAAGAGCGATGCGCTTCTTGTCCATATCGAAGTCGAGGATAACAACCTTGATCTTCTGGTCAAGAGCTACAACCTCGTGTGGATCGCTTACGCGGCCCCAAGAGAGGTCTGTGATGTGGATGAGTCCGTCAACACCACCGAGGTCAACGAATACA
>CAJOPE010000079.1 GCA_905236815.1 uncultured Prevotella sp.
AACCGTACATTTACGTTGGCTATTTCAACCGTATTCGCTAATCACCAAATTTCAAGGAGTTATATTTCGTCGAACTCACGTTAAATTAGATAACCAAAAATGAAAGCTACATTCTATAATTCTACAATGAAAACAGATGGTAGTTTTCATGGGGTTGGATTTCGTGCTACTGTTTCCCGACGTGAGATTTAATCAACACAACTAGTCGATATCTGGCATCAGGAAATATTTCTCGAGCAAACCCTCTAGTGAATTGGCATCATAACAAATTGTTTTTATAATCCCAGAAGGATTTATAATAATGAAGGCAGGAAAACTCTTCACACCATACCTCTTTCTGATATTAAATTTGTTATGAATGCCATTCCAGTTATTCCAGCTATCAACTCCAATCTGCTTGTCCTTCCATACACTAAAAGCTTCCTGTGAGACAGCAACGATCTCCACCTCATCCCGATATTTCGAATAGATCACATCTTCTATATTGGGTATATATCCTTGCGAGCTAAAGACCAGCACTATCGTTTTCCCCCTTAACTCGCTCAGATAATGCAATTTTCCATTATAATCGCAAGCCTTGAAATCAGCCATCTTGTCTCCAGGAGTCAAAACCTTAGCAGGATAGAGATAGCGCAGTATTTTTTTAGAAACACCAAGTGCCAAATACTTCTTTGGTATTTTCTTATATAGTTTACGTGCCTTCTTCAGTTGTCTTCTATTCCGCAATTCCGATGCCGATACAGCTACATCAGAAAGTTGCGCCAGCCATGCCTTACTGCATTTCCGGCCTTCCATAAATTTGAGCATCACCTGATTCCGCCGAGTCGACATCTCCTCAATCTTTCTCAAATAGCGACGGCCAACAAAAGCAACATCAAACTTTTCTTCTTTCGTAACTTTTCGTTTGATGGTCTTACCAGCACAGAGGGTAACCTTCTCCCTTAATCTGGCTATCTCAGGCAGTTGCTCTTTTTCATACTCCAGAAATGCAGCCTCTTCAGCCTTCTCAAAACTCCTGTTCTCCCCGCCATTGGCATTACCGGCCAACTTTGTTTTCTGAGAAGCAACAACCCATAATGGCAAGCAAATCAATAAAAAGAAGACAAAAATATTTTTCATATAGAGATTACTTTTGATTAACAATTAACTATCAAGCAAAAGTAATAAATCTTCTATCGAATCCAATAAATATTCCTATCTAATTGACGGCAATGAATTCAATTTAGAACACATTAACCTATTTTTGCCAATAATGTTAGAAAATTCCACCAACAACGTTTACTGCATACTATAAGTATGAACACTTGTTCCCTTAGCCGAAGGCAGATAGTTGATGCCCCACCAGCACATCTGCAACAATGCGAAGTTGATGATGAGCAGTCCCATCGCCATCTTTAGACTAAAGTTCTTGCGAAGTCGATAGTGGATATAGGTAAGATAGGCCAGCCATGTAGCTGCTGCCCATGTTTCCTTTGGGTCCCATGCCCAGTAATGCCCCCATGCCTCCTTCGCCCAGAGTGCTCCTGTAAGCATTCCCAGCGAGAGGAAAGCCCAACCGATATACACCAGATTATCTGTAATGTCGAGTTCTTTCTCGATGGCTACTTTATCACGCTTGAAAAAGAGCAGATAGATGGCCATCACGAAAGCGCCACCCAACAGCGCATAGGCAAACATATAGATGATGACGTGGGGTGCAAACCAAGGACTCTGCAGAGCCGGCATCAAAGTTTTGGAGTGTATCTCAGGCTTCAGCAGATTCACGCAGATAAACACTAGTGAGAGGACTGTTGAGAAAGAGAGCAGCCACTTATAGTTCCAGCGGCTATACACAATGATACCTGCCAGTGGCAGAAAGAAGGAATACCACAAGCGGGTCTCACCCATCGTACGCATTGGTGGACGATCGAGGGTGATCCACATCACAAGTATGTAACTGAAGAATATCAGTAGTCCTGCAACAGTAGTACTATAAGCAATTGTTTTCTTATCCTTCCATGCAGCCCATGCACCTGCTGTCCAAAGCAACATAGCAGTGAGGGCGAAATATATAAAGTAATTCCAGAATTCCAGCATTTCTTTTTCGATTATCAGTTATACTCCAATCAATGTTTTCTGCCTGCGGTGATAAACATCAACACAGCTCCTGCAAGCAGCAGATAAAGACCAAAATAGGTAGCAGGAAGCCAAGGGTCGGAAACCAGTTCAAACACACTCAGACTACTCCATTTACCTTGCTCCTTATTATAGTCAAACTGGTATATTTTCCAGCTTCCCACACTATAAGGCTTATTCACCTCGATATGTGCCTGTTCCGCCTTTCCATCCTTGGTATAGATTTTCACATCCGAGGCATAGCGAAGAGGTTCACGTGAAGACATGGCCAATTCAGTATTTCCATCCAGCTTCAGTGTTGACATCGGAAACATATAGCTACCCGAGGTGATCCATCCTCGCTTCACCACCTTACCTTTCTGTGCCCTTATTAATATAGCAGTTGCCGCACCTTTCTCCTTATACTCCACAAACCCATCTGCATTTATACGCATTCCCAGATCATCCATCTTCATGCGCTGCATCATTTGCTCGGGCATGCCCCTCAACATCCTCATCATTGCAACCGGCATAGCATCCTCGATGTACTTCTCTTTTGAGATCGTCCATCCCATCAGTTCGCCCGATGTGAATTCCGGCTCGATGATAAGATTCTGCGGTTTATCCGCTGGCAGTGCATTTCCACTTTTGCTATCAAAGATTGCCAGTTTAGGTGGATATTCATCAATAGTAAACCTCGTCAACTCCACAGCCAATGGGAGTTCGTGTACCTGCTGATAATTGTCGAGCGCCCTCCATTCAGCCTTGCCTTCCTCGCAATACATCTTCAGGCGCTGCATATCGGCAGAGCCCAGCGTACCACAAGTAACGAAGATAAATAAACCCAGATGACTCACCATTGAAGGAATATACCGTTTCTGGAAGTTCATCAGCTGATGAATGAACACTTCGGCCACAATGATGATATTCCAGAGATAGATGAGAATGAAAGGCCAGAACGACAGCATCTTACTGAATCCGACAGGATCCATGGCAGGATGTCCTTCGGGAACCTGACGAGACAAGCCCATGATGATGGTAAGAATAGAAGCTGTGGCCAGAGCCGGAACAGCCGCCTCTACCTGCGTCATAAATTTAAATAGGTAAACTTTATCACGAAGCGCATAAAAAAGAGCGAGCAGAACAACCAGCACAATCAGTGCAATGATATTAGCCGGCCACATAAACATCCCCCATTCCAGAGCTCCTATAGATACCTGCAAAAGGGCTCCTGTTATCAGAAGCCCTATGCTTATGGCGATACCTTCACGATATTTCCAAGGTTTTTTCCACATAATATATTCTATAATTCAAATCTCAGTTTTTAGTATTCTTACATTGGTTTTGTTATGAAGCGGCCATTTTTCTTTGCTGTTTCTATCCACTTCGGAACAGTTGTGTCGAGGAACTGCTTCTTCTGAGCTTTCAGCTTAGGCATATCAAGACCGATATATGCCTGCGCCTTAGCCTTTGTCGAGATGTCTGGCAATGGAATGTCGCCTGTGAATCCATGCTTAGCGACAATCTTGGCAATGCGGAATCTTGCATCCTGCGCATAACCTAAAGCATCACCCAGCAAACGGGTAATTTCCTGAGGAGCATGGAAACTAGCTCCATGACTTGCCACTGCATAGTCCCAGCGCCACTGACTCTTGCGGATATCCTTCAGCACCTCTGCCATCTCAGCCTCGGTAGCACCCTTCTCCCAAGCAAATTTAGCCTCGATATGGGCTGCAGCCAATGCTTTCTCCACCTGATCGCGAATCATGAATACTTTCTCCTGACGCTCATACACATTCTGGCGGAGTGTCTCGGCATCCTGACGATGACAAGTCTGACAAGTACGGTCGATATGTGCCAACGGACTCATAATGTGATGGTCGGTGTATTTCACACCACCCTCTGAGATATATGGCATGTGGCAATCGGCACAACTCACACCTCGCTGTCCATGAATTCCCTGCTTAAACACCTCGTAGCCTGGGTGTTGAGCCTTCAGAATCTTAGCTTTCGACAATGGGTTGATATAATCGTAGAAATTGATAGAGTCGTAGTATTCCTCAGCCGCCTCACAAGTCAAGCCCTTGTCTTGTGGGAACTTCAGATACTGTCCGTTCTCTTTCTCAAAATAATATTCTGTATGGCATTGAGCACAAACGAGCGACCTCATTTCCTGATGACTCGCCTTTCTCACATCCTTGCCGGCACGAGCCCACGCCTCATAAAGAGCAGGGCGAGCAGGTTTGAGTTCCATCGTACGGGCATCATGACAATCCGAGCATCCCACGGTGTTCATCACCTCAGAGCCCCAGTCACTCCATTTGGCAGCATAATAAGCATTCAAGCCCTTCTCGCGCATCAGGCGAGGTATATCTGGTCCCTTACAAGTCCAGCAAGTTCCAGGCTGCATTTCTTTTTCATCAATACCAGGAGCACCCGTGCGGAGAATCTTGGTAAGGTCCTCAATGCAATGACGATGGCCACGAGGGGTATTGTATTCACGCGAGAAAGCATAACCAGCCCACAGAATAACCATCTCAGGACGCTGAGCAAGTACATCAGCCTCTTGCGAACTATTGTATTTACTCACAAAAGAGGTGTCTTCTGTCATTGCCCAAGACTGATACTCGCGAGGGAAGTCCTCAGCAAACTTCTCATTCTGCGATACAATACTATCTGTCATTGGTGTGCGTCGATTATTAAACACGCTAGCCACCTCGGCTCTTCGCTGAAGTAATGAAGAACACAGCAGACCAAGAACAAACACGATGACCATAGCACCTCCAAAGAGCAGCCATCCTTGCCATTTCTTTAATTGCTTTGCCATAATATTCTGAATTATAAGATTTGCTTAAATAATTAATCATGATACTTATCACGTAGTCCTCGTGCGATCCTGTCGGGAACAGGATGTCCTAAGGCCCGCTGCAGCCACGCAGGAACAGGATCAGGTGGAAGCGGTTCCACATTCTCGGCACCCGGAGTAGATGAAAGCGAATTCACCCCCATGTGTGGCACATTCCGATGGCAGTCCCAGCAAGCCTTTCCCTCACCTCGCTTAGCCATCATATAGTCGATACGACCCGTTTTCACAAATTCCTGATTCAGTTGAGAATGGCAACGAATGCAGTTGTCCATTATCACCTCGGCAGAGGCATCCTCGGCCTGAATTGCCTGACGCTCCGAACGAGTAACGAAGTAAGCTACATGCTTCATTCCATCGAGGCCCTTAAAACCATAATGTGTAATGATGTTGCCATTAGGAACATGACAATCGTTGCAGGTTACATCGCTGCCGTGAGAAGAATGGCTCCACGTGGCATAATAAGGCGACATGATATGGCAGTTGATACATGCTGCGGGATCGTCGCCTGCAATATAGGTATGCATGCGAAGAAGATACATAAACAATCCTCCTAATCCCACTATAACACCTGATAGTATGAGCAATGCCACCTTCTGGCGATAGCTCAATACAGGTAAACATGATTTAAGCCTTCGTAGATCCATAATAATTTAATGCGTTTAATTGAATAAATTACTTGATCGAAACATTACGTGTGGGCAAATATAGGGAATATATCGTTAGCTCCCAAACTTTTTTCCTCATAAATGAGGATATCAAACGTTTAAAAAAGTTAAAACATGAAAGCGTTTTACAAAAACACGCCCTACAATTCGCGTTATCCTTCCTAACCTTGCATACGACAATAACAAAGTAGGAACTCCACCCTTGTATCTGTGTATCTGGGAAATAGCCATCGAGGAGAATATTAGCCTACCAAGTTACCGTCAAAAGTTGGTAATATGAAAATGATAAAGGACTGAATAAACAGTCCTTCGTCATTATTTCTTATGCAGTATTTTATGCTTCAACCATTCTCTTACAGGCTCATCATAGAGCTTGAGCAATGCCCATGCCATGAAGATAGAGAAGAGAATCACGCCGACATTGAGTGTGATGTGCATCCAGACAGGCGCATTAGGATTTCGCTCTACCCATGCCATTTGCATATACATCACTGGATAATGAGTGATATAAAGCGGATAAGAGAGATTTCCGAGAAACTCGCACCATGCTGTACTCTTGGCATCAGTGGTCTTGCTTCCTGCTCCTATCAATACAACAATCGGGAAAATCAATACAATGCAGATAGCTTGATATAATCCATCGGTAAAGGTGCGATCGCCTCCTACTGCAGGAATAGAGAAAATCAAAACCAGCAAGAGTGATGCCCACCAAAAACCACCTCGCATGCCGAGAGGACTTCCACTTGGATTCTTCTCGCTCATGTGCTTAGGAAGAATTCGAGAAATGAGCAATCCGCAAAGGAATGGGTATCCCAAACGAGTGAAACCGATATACATCTGATCGGGAGTAATACTCCATCCACCTATCACACTATACTGTACACCATTAGGAAGCATATTGAATACATCCCAACCCAATGTCAAGTCAAGCGTAAAGAAGATGCTAGCAATGCAAAGTGCTCCAAGGATAGCTGTAGGCAATTTGCGGAGCACAAGTGCATAGAGGATGTTGCCTATATACTCAAAGGTGAGCGACCAGTTAGGTCCATTAAAAGAGTTTGTTTCTGCCCATCCACGAATATCAAGTCCTGGAGTTGCAGGAATCATCAGCAATCCCAATACGATGCAGAGGAAGAACTTCCATGGCTCAACCTGAGTAATGAGCGAAAACTGATTGCATGCTCCAAAGAAGAACAAGCAAGTTCCAACAAGTGTTCCTGCAATTACCATTGGATGCAAACGTACCAATCTACGCTTGAAGAATCCCCAAGTGGTCATCTTGTCCCAACGGTCATCATAGGCATATCCAATCACGAAACCCGAGAGCACGAAGAAGAAATCTACAGCCAAATAGCCATGATTGATGATCTGTGTTCCCACCATCGGGTTGTAAGTCTCGAAACAGTGGAAGATGATCACCATCAAGGCTGCCACTCCACGTAATCCATCCAGGATCTCATATCTTGGCTTTGAAGCCAAATACATATCTTTCTGCGACATGATTTATTCTGCGTTTTTCTTGAGCCATTCTACACGACGCTGGTCAGCCAAGTGCTTTACCTTGAAATCTGAGAAGCGAGCCTTGAAGCCATTTCCATCTGGACATGCTGCAACAGGACCTACCTGCACAGGACAGTTATCCTGCATCCAAAGCGTGCGCATCATGGTGTAAGTCTTGTCATCGAATGAATAGAAAAGTTCAATAGCATCCAGACGACGAACAGCTTTCAACCAAAGATAAGGAATTGGTTTGTCGAGCTGAATCACACTCCAGTCGGATGTCTTGTGAGTAACAACAGTAGAGATGTTGAACTTACCGTCAACAAACTCAATACCGAACTTCACATAATACTCGTGATCAATACGAATCATCATACCAGCTTGGTCAAAGCGAACCTTATAGTCGCCACTCACCTTAATCTTTGCCTCAAACTCACCACCGTAAGTATTATACAAGAAAGGACCGTCATCAACGGTGAAACCATAGTGAGCAATGCGCCAATAGTCAGTTTGTCCAGGAACATCCATCTCGAGTGTTCCATTCTTAATTGTGTATGACTCAGGTTCGTTGAACCACTGCATTTTCTCAAGTGTTTGTGCCTGAGTACCCATTGAAAGAACTGCTAAACAAGCAGCAAGAATTGTTTTCTTCATAATAGTTTTATATTGTTAGTTATCGTTCTAAACTCTAAGTTCTAAGCTCTTATCACTGACACCTACTCCACCAAGCCAAGTTGTTTTGCCTTATGACAAGCCTCGGCCATATTTGAAGCCTGCATCTTGTTGATGATATTCTGGCGATGACGGTCAACGGTATTCTTGCTGATATCCAGCTTACTGCTGATGGCCTTGCTCGATAAGCCCTCACGAACAAGAGTGAGGATGGTTATCTCGCGCTCGCTCAACAACTGTTTTTCATCAATATCTATCTGGCGTTCCTCACCTGTGAGAGAATTCTTTATCACAGCATTCTTGCTGACTTTAGTAGCAAGATTGAAAAGACAGATGGCATAGCTAACTCCACGTTGTCCTTTTCCTCTGAAATAGAAAACGCGATGAAGAACTGGAACATATTTGCCACTCTTATCAGCCATGCGCATAGTATTCTCCATGTGCCATTCATAGGCATCATCCGTATGTGATGTGGTCACAAAATGGTTGTAAGCAAGTTCCTGAAGGTTTCTGCGACGTTGATCATCAAGGTGAATACGATTTAGAATTTTCTCTTCCCAGATAGAATCAATCTTCTCATAGCTTCCTGCTGGCTCAAAGCCTAGTATGTTGCTTGTCTTACCATAATAGATATAACTTTTGTCGGTACGGAGATTACTCAAAACAGCTATTGAATTCTCGCACATGGCATACGATTTGGCAATGAGGCGCAACTTCAGTTCCTCATCCTCATCAAGTCGACCATCCATTTGCTGACGCAACTTTTCATTCAGTTTATCGTCGATATTTACCATACAAATATATTTTGCCCGCAAATATAAATCAAGAAATCTATACCCACAAATAACTATCAAGAAAAACTAAACATAATGGTCATTTATCAGTAAACAATAACTATTTTATGGAATATCATTTGCCCGAGATAGATTAAGTTTATAAATTCGCAGCATAAAATAACAAGTATATGAAAATAGAACATTTAGCAATCTGGACAGAGAATATTGAGGTCATGTGTAACTTCTATATGAAGTACTTCGGCATGCAGTCCAACAATATGTATATCAACGAGAAGAAGGGATTTTGCTCATATTTCCTCTCATGGGAAGACGAAACAACTCGCATAGAGATCATGTCACAGGATGGAAAGATAACATCACAGCCAAACAAGATGATAGGACTTGCACATTTCGCCCTTTCAGTAGGTAGTGAAGAACGGGTATTAGAGCTCACCGAGCAGCTTCGTAACGATGGTTATGAAATTCTCTCTGAGCCACGCCATACTGGTGATGGTTATTTTGAATCAGCAATTGGAGATCCTGAGGGTAACTATGTGGAGATTACGGTATAAACAGTCAATGGGATGCTAATCTACTAAGTTCGCCAAAAGTAGGTAAGATAATAAAATGTAAAAGGCTGACGGGACCTACCATGTAAGTCTCCATCAGCCTCTGCCAATGGACGTATCCATCAGCTATCATACCTATAATATACTATCTTTCTTTTATTTGAAAAACTTTCTTCTGTTGAATCAGGAAGAACAGTGAGAGCAAGGCTCCAAGCACATCGCAAACAGCGCAGGCTGTCCAGATACCTGTCAGTCCATGATAACCTGCTGACACGAAGAACTGAGGAATAAGAACACACAACGGAGCCAGGAAGATGACTTGGCGACCTAGACTCACCAAGATGGAAATCCATGGTTTGTCGATAGACTGAAAGAACTGTGCTATAGTCACCTGGAATCCTACTAATGGGAACATCACGGTGAGCAGTCGTACAGCTGGTGTACCCATGCGAATCAGCTCTGCATCACTGGTAAATGTATTTATGATGAGGTTTGGCATAATCATGCAGATGGCTGCTCCCACCACCATAAACAAAACATTGATCTTCATGGTCAGTGTGAAGGCTTCCTTCAGTCGATGCTGATGACCTGCACCATAGTTGTAGCCCACGATAGGCTGCATACCCTGACAAACGCCAATGGTGAAGAGCACCAGAAAGATACAAACCGTGTTGACAATTCCATAAGTTCCTACAGCCAGATCGCCTCCGTAGCGGATAAGCTGTCCATTGAGCAATGCCACCACGCCCGATGCTGCAATATTCATCAGGAAAGGACTGCAACCAATGAGAAGGATATTCTTGAAAATATACAAGCGTGGTCTCCAACCATGAGTACGGAAATGTATATGCGAGTTCTTGTTTGCAAAATGAATCAAAGCCAGTAAGGCAGAAATAGCCATAGAGATGGTTGTAGCCCATGCCGCACCAGCAATTCCCATGTGGAATACGAAGATGAATAATGGGTCTAGAATCATGTTGATAGCTGCTCCAGCTACCATGATTAGCATTGACTTCTTAGGATAACCACTGGCACGCAGCAAACTGGTCAGGTTGTTGGAAACAGAAGTGAGAAACATTCCTGGCAGCACAATCATCAGATATTCCTTGGCATAAGCCAGTGTACCGCTTGTTGCACCAAACAGAGTGAGAATATTGTCCATCAGGAGATAGCCAAGACCCACATATAAAATACCAAACAGAAAGGTGAGCAACATACTGTTTCCCAGAATGTTCTCAGCCCATGTCACGTCTTTCTTGCCCAATACTATACTCATGCGCGACGCAGAACCAATAGCCACTAATGAACCAAAGGCATTCACCACGTTCATCACAGGCATGGTAATGGCAAGTCCTGCTATAGCAAGCGGACCAACTCCTTGTCCGATGAAAATGCGGTCGGCAATGTTGTAAACTGACATGATTACCATGCTGATTACAGCTGGCACAGCATACTTCAGCAATAGCTGACCAATTGATTTTGTTTCTAATTCTTTTGTATGATCCATAAACGGGTGCAAAGGTACAAAGAAATCACATTCCTATTATAAACAAAAACGGCTGTCTATTATATATTTTCGGAAGTAATCAGTATCTTTGCATCAAAATGGCAGGGTATGATGAATATATATAAAGGAACAGAAGCAGTTTTTCCAATTGTGAAGCAGACTACCAATGAAGCCTGGTTGTGCCAACTCACATCGGGCAGCATCCATGTAGTCATCAACAATGAGGAATTTGACTTACATACCACCAACGAAGCAGTGTATTTCATTATCTTCAATGGTGTAGCTTTTAAGATTACCGATGGAAGTAGTGATTTCTCATTGGATGTCTTTACTGTGAACCAAGATCAGCTGTCAACCCTCTATCCACATCTGGGAAGCAATGTCAATGCAGGATTCTTTGCGCATCGACTGATTAGCTCTTCACTTATGGGACTAGAAATCAACGAGATGTTACGTCTGGATTATCAGCAGCTCCATCTGCTTGCAAATGCCCAGTCGCTGCTTGAACGAGACAAGATGATCCTGCACCTGACCATCCACATCCTGCTTACTTTTTACAATGGCTTGGGACGCTTTAAAAGCAAGGGTAGCAACCAGTCGTTCAGCATCATGAAGCGGTTTTACACGCTCTTTGATGACAAGGATGCTTATTATCATCATGACACACAGTATTTTGCCGACCGTCTAAACATCACTGTACGCTATCTCTTCCAGGTATGCAAGGAAGAAGTTGGACGTTCACCCAAGAATCTGATCAACGAGATTATCGTCAGTGAGATCCGCCATACCATGCTTACCACCGAACTTTCGTTGCAGCAGATCAGCAATCGATTTCAATTTCCTGACCAGACCTCCTTCACCCAGTTTTTTAAACGCAACTCTGGCATCACGCCTACCGAGTTTAGAAAAAGATATAAATAGCAATACTTGCTTACTTAGTTTCCTCAAAGTAGGTATTTTGCTAAAAGTGACAGTATTCTTACTGCATTACATCCATCGTTTGAAAAACTTGAATTTGCTATCAGTGAAGGGGGCTAACCTAACGGTAATGTCGAACCATGTAGGACTCTTGACTACGCTTTTTATTCGGCTGAAAGTTTGGAAACTATATTTGCCGTGATACTGCCCCATGCCGCTGTTTCCTACGCCACCAAAAGGAATGCTAGGGTTACTGATTTGCATCAGACAATCATTGACACAACCTCCTCCAAAGGATACTTCGTTGATGATACGCTCTGCAACCTTATGGTCTTCGGTGAATACATAGCATGCTAATGGACGTTCATGGGACTTGATCGCCGTGATGATTTCCGATAGGTCGGTGTAACTCAGTACGGGCAGCAGTGGTCCGAATAGTTCTTCTTGCATGATTTCGCTCTCCCAATTGCAGTCGGGGAAAAGTGTAGGTTCGATGCAGCGGGTGGCGGCATCACTCTTGCCACCAATGATGTTGCTTTCAGTAGCTATCAATTTGGTAAGACGATTAAATTGACGGTCATCGATGATATGCGGATAGCTGGCATTGTGTAGTGCATCGGGATATCTGCTTGAAATCTCTTGCTGTATAAGACTGATCAACTCGTCTTTTACGTCCGCATGAACCAACAGATAATCCGGTGCAATACAGGTTTGACCTGCATTCATCAGTTTACCCCACACAATGCGACGAGCTGCCATCTTGAGGTTCGCCTTACGATCTACAACACAAGGACTCTTACCGCCTAATTCCAGTGTGACAGGTGTGAGGTTACGAGCTGCTTCTGCCATTACCAGTTTACCTATGCGCGGACTACCAGTAAAGAAGATAAAATCATAACGCTCGTTCCACATCTCTGCGGGTGCGGTGTCTAAGGGGAGGACATGCAGATACTCGGCAGGGAAGTTGTCGTTGATCATGTGCTCAATCACCTTAGATATGTTTACACTAAACTCGGATGGTTTCAGTAATACGGTATTGCCGGCAGCTAATGCTCCTATCATAGGCAACAGCGATAGGTTGACTGGGTAGTTCCAAGGGGCAATGATAAGCGTCACACCATAAGGCTCGTAGTACATACAATTTTTAGAGAAAGGCATCAAGAGAGAGCGACTCGCACTTTTAGGCTTGCTCCATTTGTCGATATTCCTAAGCATAAGCTTTGCTTCGTGATAAGCCTGTGAAATCTCTGTCACATAAGCCTCCATCCTACTCTTATTCAAGTCCTTCTCCAGCGCTTCTAGCATTCCTTCCTCGTACTCTTGCATCACTCGATAGAGTTTGCGAAGCAATTCCTTGCGCTTTTTAACGTCTTTGGTGCTATTGCTTGCAAAGAACTCTCGTTGTCTCTGTACAGCTTCATGTACATTCATTATCTTGTTCATTTTTATATTCAATTCTTTTGTTTGTTACTAAGCCGGTGCAAAGATACGAAGAATTATTATTCTCATAATAAACAAAAACGGGTGTAGATTTTATATTTTCGGCACTTATCACTATCTTTGCATTAAACTGCAGAATATGATGAAAATATATAAAGGTATAGAGACTGTTTTTCCAATTGTGAAGCAGACTACGAATGAATCCTGGTTGTGTCAACTCACATCCGGAAACATCCATATTGTCGTAAATAACGAAGAATTTGACTTAGATGCAACAAATGAGGAAGTCTATTTCATTATCTTAAGACGGTTTGCATTCAAGATCACCGACGGAAGTAGCAATTTCTCATTAAACATTGTCATTCTAAACCAGGATCAGCTTGCCACAATATATTCTCATCTTGGGAAGGATGTCAGTGCAAGATTACTATCCAATCGACTCATCAGTTCTTCTCGTATGGGTCATGATATTAATGATATGTTGCGATTAGATTTTCAGCAGATGAAGTTGCTATCAAAACACACAACACTTCTAAAGAGCAATGAAATGATTCTATACTTGGTTTTACATATACTGCTTACCCTCTATAATGGTTTGGGGAGATTAAAAAGTAATGGCAGTAGTCGTTCGTTTAGCATCATGGATCGATTCTATGCTCTCTTTCAAGATAAAGAGACATTCTGTCATCGAGATACACAGTACTTTGCCGACCGTCTGAACATTTCTGTGCGCTATCTCTTTCAAGTATGCCAGGAAGTTATGGGATGTACTCCCAAGAACCTGATCAACGAGATTATCATCAGCGAGGTGCGCCATACCATGCTCACCACCGACCTTTCGTTGCAGCAGATCAGCAATCGCTTTCAATTTCCTGATCAAGCAGCCTTTACTCAGTTTTTCAAGCGCAACTCTAGCATCACGCCTACCGAGTTTAGGAAAAGATATAAATAGAGTAAGTATAAATCTACCGATTTTGCCGAAAGTAGGTGAATTATTAAACACTTTATTCTAAAGGATTTATAGCCTGCTTAGAGATTTCTTCCTTTATTTAAGGTTGTTGGAGAACATCCCATGATTTGCTTAAACGTACGATTGAAATTAGCAGGACTACTGAAGCCCGTTTCAAAAGCAATCTGTTGCATATTCATTTCGCTATCAGCCATTAGCTCCATGGCACGTGTAATGCGTTGATAGTTCAGATAGCTGGTGTATCTGATGCCCATGTCGTGAAACAATCTGCTCAAGGATCTCACAGAGAGTTGTGATGCCTGAGCTACGTCTTCAAGCTGGATATCATTAGCCAGATTTTCATTGATATAGTTTAGGGCTGGCTCCAGTCTGCTGTCACGTACTGCAATGATGCCATTCAGGGGCACCTCATACACACTACTTGCCAATGGCAGTTGACGGAAGAATGACAGGCAGAATTGATATAAATCCTTATCTGTCGCTTTGCTGATCAGACCTTTTGAATCTGATAGGAAATGAATGTTCTCCGATGCCCACTTATTGTAGTTGTAGATGGAAAAATCACTTCGTCTGTCACCTTTTGCAAATTTCAGTGGCACATAGAATATGACAAGTTGAATTTTACTGTTATTACTCGACAGCGCATGAAGCAACCCAGACGGAATCCAACATAGATGTCCTTCTGGCACAAAATACTCCATACCATTCAACTCTACACGGAGCGTTCCCTGCAAAGTATGAACGATCTGATACTTATCATGAGTATGCAGCTCGAGGTGCATTCCTTCTCGTTCGGTATGCTTGATAAGTACCTCTTCTGCAGGCGATGAAGCTACTTTCCGGAGATATTCTTTCTGTTCTTCATTCATTGGCGTAAAATGAGTATCTTTTGGCTATATTTGCAAATCAAGTGCAAATATAAACCATTAATTTTGCACCCAGAAATAAATTCAGAAATTTAACATAGAATATGTATGAAAAAATATATATCTATATTATTAGTGGCTTTCTTGTTTGCCTCTTGTGGACAACTCAAGTATAACTTGTTTTATGCTCCACTGGTGAAGGAAGACTATCAGGAACAGTTCAGCAACTATGCTACCATTGAGAAGAAATACGCCTATAACGGCAACTTTGCTATTGACTCTTTGTCGGAAAAGAGCAATGAGAAAAATATCGGACGATATCATATCTGGTATCCAAAGGAGATGCGCACTTCAAACAAGAAATATCCTGTTGTGGTGATGGCGAATGGTACTGGCGTGTTCGCTTATCGCTACGTCCCTATCTTTGAGCATCTGGCTTCATGGGGATTTATCGTTATCGGTAATGAGGACCCAAGCACATGGTATGGAAACTCTACCAGCACAACACTTGATCATATCTTGGCGCTGAGCAAGGACAAGTCTTCCATTTTCTATAATAAGATAAAAGCGAATGCCATTGGACTTGCAGGTCATTCGCAAGGTGGCGTGGCAACATTCTATGCAGCTACTGAATTTGATAACTCATCTGTTTATAAAGCCATCTGCAGTATGAGTGGCAACAACAAGGACCTGGCAAGTAAGATTCAGGCTCCTATACTGATGATAGGTGGTACTGGCGGCATTGACGCTCAGGCCAAGAAGAATATGAACGACTGCTATCCGCTGCTAAACAAAAAGCCGGTTGTGATGGGAGTGCTGAAGAATACTGAGCATGGTGTGGTACTGCAGCGTGGCGATGCCTACATGACTGCATGGATGTGCTACTGGCTCAAAGGCGATAGCCAAGCCGGCAAATGCTTCGTGGGCAGCAATCCTGAGTTGATGAGTAACAAGGCATGGTCGGATACAAAGAAAAAGAATTTATAAAACATAAGGATATGAAGAATTTATTGTTAATAGCAGCGATGTGCTTAGGAAGCCTTCTCCCTGCACATGCACAAAAAAGTGAAGATATCATGATCCAAGGCTCTGAAGGAAAGCTTTCTGCTATACTTCAGACTCCAGTAATGAAGAAGGGGCAGAAAGTACGATTGGCTGTGATCTGTCATGGTTTTGGCTCAAATAAGGAACGCCCTTTACTAAAAGCTATTGCTGATAGCTTGCAGGACAAAGGCATTGCCAGCATTCGCTTTGACTTTGCCGGTTGTGGCAAGAGTGAAGGTAAATTTGAAGATATGACAGTACCTCAGCAAATTGAGGATGCAAAAAACGTCATTGCCTATGCTGAAGGACTGGATTGGACTGGCGACATCAGCATCGTTGGTCATTCTCAGGGTGGCGTAGTTGCTTCAATGGTGGCTGGACAGTTGAAAGGTGGCATCAGAAGTGTTGCACTGTGTGCACCAGCTGCTGTGCTTCGCGATGATGCACTTCGTGGTAATACACAGGGAGCGAATTATGATCCATTCCACTTGCCAGAATACGTGGAAATGCATCGAGGAAACAAATTAGGTCGCGCCTATTTTTTAACTGCTCAGACATTGCCTATCTACGAGACTGCTAGTCAGTATGAAGGCCCAGTATTCATTGCTCATGGCACATGGGACAAGGTGGTACCTTACACTTATAGTGAGCGTTACAAGCAGAACTACAAGAATTGTGAATTGGTATTGATGCAGGGTGTAGACCATAGCTTCTCAAATGAGGTTGCACGTGCGAAAACAGCGGGTAAGGTTGCAGAATTTATTAGAAAACATTAAATAAAGGATAACAAATGAAGAATTTTATAGGTATGCATTTCATCTACACCTATGCCAATGGCTGGGAGTATGAATTTTATGTAAAGAACGAGACAACTGTTGACTATCGTATTCATAGCGGTATGGTTGGCGGCAGATGGGTAAGAGACCAGAAGGCTGATATCGTAAAACTTACTGATGGCGTGTACAAAGTATCGTGGACTGAGCCTACGGGTACAGACGTGAGCCTGAACTTCATGGAGAAGGAAAATAAAGTTCATGGCGTGATTTTCTTCCCAAAGTGGGTACACGAGCATCCAGAAATTACCATCTGCTTCCAGAATGATCATATTGCCAAGATGGAGGAAAGCCGATTGAAGTATGAGACTTATCCAAAATATGTAGTACCTGAGTTTGCCGACATCACATTCGCCAAGAACGAAGGTGCAAACAACGAAAAGGTCATTGCTGCAGCACCTTACAAGGAGATGGCAGATGACATCCGCTCAGGAAAATTATCATTTTAATAAAAAGAAAATGAAGAAGATTTTATCAACAGCATTATTGATGCTGTTTACATTGATGGTTTCTGCACAGACTTCGCTCGTTGGAACCTGGAAAAATGTGGAAGCAAAGACAGAAAAACAAGATTGGGGAAAAATTGAGTCCAGCTCCAATACAGTATATGCATTCATGCAAAACAACAGTTTTACCCATACTGGAAAAATGGTTGTGAAGCTAGTAGGCAATGACGGTAAAACAGCCGACTATGTCATTAGCTTAAATGGTGTGGGAACATGGAAGCAGAACGGTGACAAGCTGGTGCTGACTTACGACCCGAAAAATTCGAAGGTAAATGAAGAGAAGAACACACTCACAGGATATCTCAAGCTCTTCGGCAAGGCAATCACCAAAACTGCCAAGAAAGCTATAAGCAGCAAGAAACCTGTTTCACAGCAGGTAATCTCTGTAAATACCAAGACACTGATTCTCAAAGATCTCGGTGACAAGAAAGCAGTGAACAAGACCTTCACCAAGCAATAATCAGAAGATGAAAAAGAGTATTCAAATCATCACCATGACGCTGGCTGTTGTCATCACAATGATGCTTAGCTCGTGTGATAAAGACCAGATTATCTCAGCTCAGCTTCAGACCTACTGGAGAGGTCAGATCTCCCAGCAGGATTTCTATTCTCGCTGGAAGCTGAATAATTCAGGATATTACACCGTGTTCCATTTCACAGGTAGCATGGGCTCTCGTCATGGTTCAGGCTACGAGATGGACTATAATTCTCGCAACTCCAATGACTATTACACAGAGCATTTTGAATATTGGGTAAAAGACGAAGTGATTCAGCTCGACTATGATAACGGAACACAAGCTGAAATCCGTAATTATCGACTCACTGACACCCAGTTCGAGGGATATATTGATTATTATTACGGAAGCAAGAAAGAATCAGTTCGTTTCAGCATGACACGCGATGACTTCTTCAATGCAGATCCATTCATGCACGGATTCTTCCTCAGATAATCATCAGGAATAGTTATCAAATAATATATTTTTAAGTCTGTCGGTTGTTCCAGGTATTCACCTAACCGACCTCCATTTCTCAATAGGTATATATATAATGAACTGCCAGTATTATTACTGGCAGTCCTTTTATTCATTTTCTATCGTTCACAGAAAATGGGATTGTAAATTGAACTTTTGGCATTTAATTTAGAAATGGTTACTTTTGTAACCGAATCAACAAACTATTAATAATGAACCCAAATCAACAACGCGTGTACTTCCTCGACTGGATGCGCACAATCGCTCCTTTGATGGTGATGATCGTACACGGCTGCGAGTGCTACTATTCTGACGACTTCAGCTTTCATTTCGACAGTGAGTCAGGACGTCTTTCAACTGCCTTTATCGGTGCTGCTGTACGCTCTTGCGTACCGATCTTCGTGATGGCATCAGCCTATCTGCTTGTACCGCTGAAGACCGACACAATGACGTTCTTCCGTAAGCGAGCTGCCCGAATCCTCTGTCCATTCATTTTCTTCCTGGCGATGTATGCCTCACTGCCTGCCATCTGGGAACTGTTCCCAGCAGACGTAATTCCAGCCAACCTGGCTCATGTGTTGCTAAGCTTTCACCCTTCAGGTAGTCATCTGTGGTTTATCTATATGCTCATAGGGCTCTATCTGTTGATGCCGATGATCTCGCCTTGGCTGGAACGATGCTCACGTCGTGAGGAAGAGTTCTACCTGGGTATATGGTTCTTTACCACAACCCTTTACCACTGGCACGAGCATTTCGGACGTGTATTTGGTGAATGTGAATGGAATCAGTATGCTATCTTCTATCATTTCTCTGGCTTTATAGGCTATCTGATCATGGCTCACTACATCCGCAAGTATCTAAACTGGAGCAAGGCATTCACCTATAAGGTCTGCATCCCTGGTTTTCTCATTACCTACGGATTGATGGTGTGGTCGTTCCTGAGCCGTTCGCTCACTGCTGCAAATCCTCAGGGACTTGAAATGGATTGGCAGATGACCTCATCACTTGTGGCACTCAATAGCTTCTTCACGTTCATGCTCTTCAAGACAATCGATTATCATGAAGGTAAGGTTTACAAGGTAGTCAGCAGTTTCTCCGCTATGAGCTATGGTATGTATCTGATGCACATGCTCATCCTGCCACACTTCTGGCGCATGTTCTATCCAACGTCATTGCCTGTAGGCGTTGCTCAGGTGCTCACTGCAGTCTGCACATTCTTTACAAGCTATATTGTTGCCCGCATCATTAGTATGTGGAAATATGGAAAATACATCGTTGGGTAAAAGAAACAAAAACTTATGAAATCAAAATCAAGCTTCACAAGCCTCATTTTCACGTTTCTGCTTCTGAGCAGCTTATCTGCCCATGCGAAGAAAACGTCTGAAAACTACTTTGCAACACAGTTAGGACTCAGCCAACAGGAGGTGGACAACAAGATCAATAGTCTATGGAAGCATTTCTTTACACCTGGAGATTTCAGCAAATATGAGCAGGACGGACAGAAATCTGTTTATTATGAAGTCAACGACTCTATGGCTTTCATCCTCGACACGGGTAGTGATGACGTCCGAACAGAGGGAATGTCGTATGGTATGATGATATGCGTGCAGCTCAATCATCGCAAGGAATTTGACAAGCTATGGCATTGGGCCAAACGATACATGGCTTATCCTGCCGATTCTGCATGGGATGGCTATTTCTGCTGGCAGTGCAAACCGGATGGAACAACCTTTGGACAGAGCAATGCCTCTGATGGAGAAATCTACTTTGTGACAGCTTTATTATTGGCTGCCGACAAGTGGAACAACCCAGAATATGCTCGCGAAGCCAATGAGATACTTAAAAAGATACAAGACAAGGATGGCGAGAAAACGGGCATATATCCAATGTTTGACAAGAAGACACATCTCGTGACCTTTGTTCCTACAGAGGAGGTACACTGGTTTGGAGACCCTTCCTATTGCCTGCCTGCTTTCCTGGATTACTGGTCAAAGAAAGCAACCACAAACCGCAAGTTCTGGAAGAAGGCAGCAAAGGCCGCGCGCCAGCTACTTGTTGCTTCATCACACCCAGTGACCGGACTATACCCAGATTATAGTCTTTTCGATGGAAGCCCTTATTCCTGGCCAAAGGCGGGATATAATACAGGTCGATATATGTATGACGCCATTCGCTGTCCAATGAATGTGGGAATGGACTATTATCTCACGGGTAAAGACCGCAAGCGTCAGCAGCAGACCATGCACCGACTGCTTCAATTCTTTAAGAACGACCAGTATCGTCATGCGCACTACGACCTGGATGGCACCCATGGTGATGACGGCTATACAGAGGGTATGACAGGAGCCAATGCTGTAGGCGCCCTTGCCCTGCTAAATGGTTCAGCGCAGGATCAACAATTGGCCAAGGAATATCTGATGCGCTTGTGGAATGTGCAGCCACCTACAGGCAAATGGCGCTATTATGTAGGAATGGTATATTTCCTGTCAATGCTCCACGTATCGGGCAATTTCTCTTTATAAGTGAACTTTGGAGGTATGCGCAAAAAGATGGTATGATTATATAATTCAAACCCGTTGGCGGAATTAATTATTGAAAAATAGTCAGAAAATATATAAAAAGTTGTGCATTTCGTTGATTTTTAGTAACTTAGTGGTGTCCAATCATTATAGTTACTATATCACGCAATGCACAACATATATGCAAATTTCGTGAAATTCTTCGAGATATGCAAGGATTTCTCTAAAAATCTTGCCAATGAGAAAGGAAACATTCCTCGTCGTGGAGTTGTCCCCTCTTTTTCTGACCTTGAAGTAGTTGCACTCAGTATGGCAGCAGAACATTTGAGTATCAATTGACAGAGCAGAGGAATATTTCTGCATAGATTCCAAACCTATAGAAGTGTGTCGTCTAACCAGAGGCTCCAGATGCAAACTTATTACATTAATGACAAACCAATAGGAAGAATTAAGTATGCGCTAAATTAATTTCGCCAACAGGTTACAAAAATGAAAATAACTTTTCGTTTTTTTATTTTCTTAATCGCAACTTACTGACTGACAGAGACTTTGGCTGAAAGCAATTTTTCTTTTTGATTTGTAGCCAGAATACTGTTGAAATAGCCATCGTAAATGCATGGTTTAGAGGTCGTAAACCGTCGGTTTAGACCACCTAAACCATTGAGTTAGCTTTTTTAACATTTCAACACATCGACCTTGCGTGGA
>CAJOPE010000080.1 GCA_905236815.1 uncultured Prevotella sp.
AACCGTACATTTACGTTGGCTATTTCAACCGTATTCGCTAATCACCAAATTTCAAGGAGTTATATTTCGTCGAACTCACGTTAAATAGGATAATTATAGAAGGATTATCTTTGATTTCCTCCTTGATGTGTCTCATATAGTACAGATGACATCAAATGCAAGTTTTTAAAAGTTCCTCCATAGTTAATGCAATGATACACAATGAATTATGTAAAATTATGGAGAAACTTTTTTAAATTGAATGAAAAATATAGTGTGGCTTATGTAGCTATATTTTTTTTGTGTTAATATTTTGTCGTATGCAAATAATTTTATACCTTTGCATAGTAAAAGCGAATTACACTTTATGTATGTGAAGTTATATAATAATACCAACAAATCAATATCCAGAAAAATAATTAATATGAAGAAGATTATTCTATTTTTAATTTTGTCAATATCTAGTATTGCATTAAATGCGAGGGCATGGAAACATTATCCTATTGAAGGCAGAGATACTGCGCTGTACTTACAAAAGAATTATGTTCAGCAAAAGGAATATTTTAAGGGAAAGACTTTTTCTGAATTATACAACCTTATAAAAGAAGATATTAATATTAAAAACTTTGTTACAAAGAAAACAGGTCCATGGGGATCTGATAATGGTGTTTCTTATGTTTATGGTTTAAGTTTATCCTGGCTCACAGAGGAGCAATGCTCAAGAAATTATTTTAAGAATTCTAAGAAGGTGTTATTCTTAGTTGTTATTTTTGAGCCTCCATATACTATTGAGGCATGGGATTTTTATAGTAAAGAACACTATATGGAAGACTACCCCAAAATTTTTAAGGACTTTAAAATAAAGGATATCAGACTACTTTGATGTAATAAATAATTAATACTATAGCCTAATAAAGCATTTCCTAGTATAATGTTTTATTAGGCTTTTTTCAGTTTCAGCCAAAAACTATTCACCCCTAATCGTCTCTACAATTGACACTTACCTAAAAAGGTGAATAGTTTTAGAAAATATGTTTTCGTTTAATAGAATGAAGGGGGATAAGGTGACATCGAAAATCTTCCTTACTAAATTGGTATTATCTTTATGCAAAATCAATTTTTTTTTGTAACTTTGCACTTCGTTAGGCGATTAGCCAGCTAAATCATTTACTAAGATATATGAGCGACGAGATATTTTCAGATGACGTTTGGACGGAAGTTGAACTTACTTCCGAGTGTTACAATCCCTATATTGTAGAGCCATTCTTTGATGAGGATGCAGCTCAGTTCTTCCTTTGCAGAAAAGAGCAGGAGAAGAAACCTGTACGTATGAGTATGGTGGTTTTCCGTAAATACGGTACAGAAGAATGGGAAGATGATATTATGGATGGTGTTATTGAGGCTCAGGCACTCGGTAGTGGCAGTGAGGAACCTCAGCCAGTCCTTCTTTATAATATAGGTGTTTCTCCTAAGGATTTTGTTCAGGTGGTAAGCCAGAATGGTGGTTCACTCACTTTTGCCGTGAACTATGAGGACGGCGAAGTGGAAATCGAGGGTGCAACAAAGGTAGCAGAAGGATTCCGCGTGAATCGTGAGCAATTGATGAACGAGGGAACCTTTGAGATGAAGCTTACCCCAGAGGATGGAAGCGCTCCTTTCACACTTCACTTGAGTTTGCCTTATCTTGGCATGACCATTCGTGATGGAGAGGGTAATCCTGTTTCTGGTGAATTGAATGTGCCTTTTATGGACATTATGAACTATACATATACCTTCAAAGGCAATGTGGATGATGATCGTTTCACCATCTCTTTCAATAATGATAAGATAATTTATGTATATATCCTCACAGAGAATGGCAAGTTGAGCATCCGCAGCAAGAAAGACCACATGGATAAAGTGGGAGAGACCGATGCAGAGGGTCGCCTTGCCTTATTGCTTCAAGGTATTCCAAATGCTGTGATCAAGCATAAGGAACAGCGCTGGAGAATCACTGTAACCGATTGATATAACCCTATTTAACACCATTCGGGCAAAATAAGAAACTTTTCGAAAGTTTTCGCGATTCTTTACACGAGTTATCTTCTATTTCGCTATATTTAGGGCAAGAAAGAGATAATAACCAAAATGATAATTGGGAGGTGAAAACTATGCTCGAACAGTTAATTTTAGGTATTTTGGTTGCCTTTATAGTAGGCATGTGTTTAATTGATACACATATTAGTTTGCACGGAAATAATTAATAATATGTAATGAAAAAAGGAGCCCTTTTAAGGACTCCTTTTTTGTGTTCGATTGTTTTATCTTGCGTAGAAATTCAAAGTGCGTTCCATAAAACCCCAATTATCCTGGTCGACAGCTCGTATCTTCACAGTAACAAATGGCTTGGTCTTCTTGTTGGTGATGACTTTAAGTTTATTGCCATTTACAAGTTTAGCAGAAGCCTGTCCTCTCACATTCATAATGGTAAAAGTAGGCTTGTTGTTATAGCCGGCAAAAAGTTTAGTGAGGTCAACTTCGTCTTTGGTATTCATAAAGTGTGGTTCAGCCATCCAGTTGAGATATTCCTCCAGATTGGTATAGCCATCGCCGTCCTCATCTAGATTACCATCGGTATGACCGGTTGCCTTCTCCCACCAGTCTGGCATTCCATCACCATCTGTATCCCAGTTGGCAGGACGCTTTTCCTCAACGATATTCAGACCATCGAAACCCTCACACCCTTCATTTTCCTCTGAGTCTGGCAGACCCTTCTTGTTGCTTCTGTTACCAGTTACACTATAGGTACCCTCGAGTGTTTCCTTGATCATGCGGGCATCGTGTGGGTCAAGGTAAACATTGGCGCCAACATCACTCAATACATTCTTATAGGCTGCACGAGCAGTCTGAATAGCTGCATGACTTTTGAAGAATGGCTCCTGTACAAATGGACTTCTTTCGATAGTCTGACCGTTCTTCAGTTTATACTGATAGGTAGTTCCTTCTTTTTCTTCGCGGAATGTTTTCTCAGGGTAATTCTGGCGAACGTTTCCTGCAACGTAAGCACGTTGTTCGCCCTTTCCTGCTCCTTCCAGTTCCAATTTGAAGATGACCGGTTGTGTGGTAGCAGGTCCCATCTTGTAGAAATTGTTTACAAAGTTGATTTCCTTGCTACCTCCATCAGTAGCACGTTTCCCCCAGTTGTAAACCACATTGTTGAAGATATCATGATGGCCATCGTAATAGCCAAGAGGATCCAATCCTCCGCTGATACTCCAGTTGCGGCCTTCGCAATGTGCTAGTAAGTTGTGGTGATAACTTCCTACAGCAAGGTTCTTGCTTACCTCACCACCACCAATGGTAGCAGCATATCCATGTTGGGTGCCAGCCTTGTAGTTAGGATGGCCAGCCTCATTCAGAGCTTCAGAGATAAGTGTGCGCTGCAGGGTTAGACTCTTCGAGTTTCGACTTGAGAATCCCTCATCGATTGTCCAGCTGATAGAACAGTGATCCATGATGGCGTTATCGTTTCCTGCCATACCCATACCGTCTATACCATCAATTATATACTCTGGACTAGAATCTTTCAGGTCGCCATACGTTTCTCCATTCTTTCTGCTTGGGATTACATCATTCACGAGTGCCTTGTGACCAAGACGCATACGAATGAATCGGGTAATACCCTCTGATGCTATTCCGAAAGGGCTGGTAGTGAGCGTGATACCATTACCTGGTGCAGTTTGACCTGCGATTGTCACAAAAGGATCGGAACAAGTGAGGCGTTTTTTCAATGAGATGATACCACTAACATCAAAAACAATGGTGCGTGGACCTTTCACCTTTGTGATTCCGTATCGGAAACTACCAGGAATAGGGTTGTGGTCATCACCATTATCCTCCAAGTTAGTTACATGATAAACAGAACCGCCTCTTCCTCCTGTAGCATATTTACCATAGCCTTCTGCTCCAGGGAACGCGAAGTGGCGAGGACGGAATTGCCAGTCCATTCCTCGGGTGATAATACCTTGAACGTCTTCCTCATCCACACGCCAATAATACATATTCAAATTTGACAGATTCTTGGCAGTGTATCTAGGCTCAGTTAGTACCGCAACTTCCTTTAGATTATTGTAATCTGTTCCAAAGTAGAGGTGATGTTTTACTGCACCTTCACCTGGAGCGAATGATAATACCAGACTATCCTTGTCGGTACTAGCATGAATCTCGCGGTTGAATGGCTGAGGAGCCATTGCTTGCTTCTTGAGGTCAGGAAGGTCGAAAGCTATAGAGTTTACAAATACATTATTGTTTTCGTAGTTTCCCTTTGAAGTATCTGCACGATATTCCAAAGTGATATTTTTACCTTCTTCTGCAAGTACTGTGACATAAGAGGCTTTTGCGAGATGGAAATACTCCACGTCGGCTGATTGCTGATAGGTATCTCCATATCTAATTCCATTTACAAAAATAGCTAAAGGAACAGGATTCTTATTTCCTGTCATACTATTGTGGAATGCCTGAATGGTATGAACTCCTGGAGTTAATCCACTAATGATTAGCTTTATGCCTCCTTCTGAAACGGCCCCGTCTCCAGCAGTTTTCATCAAGTGATAGAAAACATCTCTTTTACTCCATATGCATCGAATAGATCCGCCTTCATCTATTGGTTCTATAGTGATGGTTACATTTCCAAAGGTTTTAGTAGCAGAAGTACCGCTTCTAAACGCCCAAGGCGTAAACCCCTGAGAAGTTACCTCAGATGGATTACGTCCTGGTAGGTTAAAGTCAATTTTCTGTGCATTGGCTGTTACTACTGAGAGTAGTGTAGCCCCTGCAATAAGATGCTTTTTCATTTAGTATACTTTTTGCCTTGTTTAATTACAATGCCCTTATAATCTTTGTTGACACGCTGACCTGCAAGGTTGAATGTCTCTTCTGACTGCTGGGCTAAGGTATTTGTATTGCGAATAATATTGATTCCAGTTGACTCGCTGATGGCAAAATGGAAAGTGCGCTTGTAAGAACCCCAACCGTCTTCATCAGTTGCTTCTACAACTACAGTTGCAAGGTTGCTTCCGTTTGCGGCAGGTGCTAATTCAAGGGTCGTTCCATTTATTTTTGCATCAACGCCCTTACTTTCAATAACGCTGAAAGATGGGTTGTTATTATATCCAGCGAAGTAAGGTTTTAGCTCAATTGTATTTAAATTATTGAAGTGTGGCTCTGCCATCCAGTTGAGGTAATCCTCAAGGTTGGTATAACCATCGTTGTTATCATCACCGTTGGCATCTGTCATACCTGTTGCGTTTTCCCACCAGTCTGGCATACCATCACCATCTGTATCGAAGTCGGCAGGACGGCTCTCCTCAATCATATTCAAACCATTGAAACCTTCGCAGCCTGCATCTTCTTCTGAATCAGGAAGACCCTTCTTGCCACTACGGCTGCCTGTGACAGTGTATGTTCCATTGATTGTTTCCTTCACCATACGCTGGTCGTGAACGTCGAAGAATGGCTGGTTGGCACCCACGTCGCTCAATACATTCTTGTAAGCAGACTTTGCATCTTCTACGGTTGCAAGACTCTCGAAGAATGGAGAACTTACGAAAGGTTCCCAGTTAAGGACCTGATTGCCTTTAAGCTTATAGTCATAGGTTTCGCCCTTCTTGTCCTCATTTAAACTGCCATTGTTTGGCTGCTGACGAAGGTTTCCGTTCACATATACACTCTGTGTTCCAGATCCCTTGCCTTCCAATTCAAGTACCAACGTCTTGCTCTGTGTGGTAGCAGGACCCATCTTGAAGTAGTTACCTACAAAGTTGGCCTCGTGAGTACCACCATCGGTAGAGCGGTTGCCCCAATTGTATACTACATTATTGAATAAGTCGTGATGACCATCATAAGCACCTACACCATCCAAGCCACCACTTAGACTCCAGTTGCGGCCCTCGTTGTGTGCAAGAAGGTTGTGATGATAACTACCCACAGTGAGCTCGTTGCTCATCTCACCACCACCGATAGTGGCAGCATAGCCATGACGAGTACCCTCGTCGTAGTTAGGATGACCTGCCTGATTGAGTGCCTCAGAGATAAGTGTGCGCTGAAGAGTTACACTCTGTGAGTTACGGCTGGAGAAAGCTTCGTCGATGGTCCAACTGATAGAACAGTGGTCCATAATGGCATTTGTGTTGCCTGCCATACCCATACCGTCTATACCACTGATGATATATTCATCAGAAGTATTGGCCTTGTTGCCATAAGATTTACCATTGTTCTCGCTAGGAATAACTCCATCTACGAGAGCCTTGTGGCCTAGACGCATTCTCACGAAACGGGTGATACCATCGGTAGCCATACCAAAAGGACTGGTCTTCAGCATAATACCGTTGCCTGGTGCAGTTTGTCCAGCGATTGTTACATAAGGATCGCTGCAGGTAAGTCGGCTCTTTAAGGAAATGATACCACTTACGTCGAAGACAATAGTACGAGGACCCTTAGCTTTCTTGATAGCATAACGGAAACTACCCTCAATAGGGTTGATGTCATCGCCGTTATCCTCAAGGGTGGTTACGTGGTAAACACTACCACCTCTACCACCAATGGCATATTTACCATATCCTTCTGCACCTGGGAAGGCAAGATGGCGTGTGCGGAAATTCCATACCTCGCCAGTTGTGATGTTGCCTTCTTCATCCTCTTCATCTACTCGCCAGTAGTAAGTGTTCAGATTTGATAAATCTGATAAAGTGTAAGATGTTAAAGTATTCGATGATACTTCGGAGAGACTTTCTGGGTCGGTGCCCAAATAAATGTGATGCTTAACAGCACCTGTTGCCGGTTTGAAGCTCAGAGTTAAGTTGCCATTATCGGCATTTACATGGAAGTCTCCATTCATAGGTGATGGAGTCTGAGCTTGTGATTCTGTGTTTACCTTATCGAAGATTAGAGCGTTTACGTATGGCATGGAAGCACCATAGCTTCCGTTTGATGTGTTGGTGCGATATTCTACAACTACATCCTTGCCTGCTGTGGCATATATATTAATGTAGGAGAGAGATGCTTCAGCCAGAGTCTGAGCATTTTCTGTCTGAGGAACATTAGAGGCAACCTTTACGTCATCTACATAGATGTCGATAGGAGCAAGATTCTTCAGATTGTTAACACCATTATGGTAAGCCTGGATTGTATGTCTTCCTTCAGAAAGACCAGAGATCGTGAACTTGATACCCAGACTCTTATTTGTTTGAACAGGTGTGTTGCCATCCTCGTTAATAAAGGCAACGACAGCATCACCTGTAAGTTTCAGAGTTTCTGATTTCTTAATGTCGTTCTTGCTCCACTGAGCGCGTAATACATCAGCATTTGAAGATGCCTCAACCTTGATAGTTAGCCCACCGATAGTTTTTGTGTCAGAAGGGGCCTGGTTTACCTGCCATGAGGTATATTCCTTAGCTGTAACTTCTGTAGTGCTTCGACCGCTCATATCAAAATCGATTTGTTGAGCGTTCATGTTTAATGTTGCTAAGATTGCTGCAACAATCAGTGCCTGTTTTTTCATTCTTTGATTCGCTTTTGTTAATTTATAGATTAGATAGCAGCTTCACGAAGTCTGAGCATGCCTCTGTGTACAAGATTTCGGATACTGTGATAATTCATATCCATAATCTCACAAATATCGTTGTATTCTTTTTGTTCCAGGTAGTATAGCTGGAATGCTTGTTTCTGGCGGCTAGTGAGGTTTTGCATAAGATGATTTACCTTTCTGTGGCATATCTCCTCATGCTCCATAACAATATATGCTTTCTCCACACTTTCAATGGATTCTTTTATCTGCATGTCTGCTATATCAGACTCTGACATGTAGTTTGCACGACGGAAATAGTCGAGCAATTTATTTCTTAAAGATATAAATAGGTAATTACCTACGTGAGTAATGTTTCTCTTCGAGTTCTTGTCGAGGAGTTTAATGAAGATGTCCTGGATGCTGTCTTTGATAAGCTCAGTATCCGGTGTGATTTTCATACCGTAGTGCATCATCTTCTCTGCATACATATTATATAATGCAGTGAAGGCTGTATCATCGCCCTTGCGATATTGCATCAGCAATCTCAGGGCTTCGGCATCTTTTATGTTTACTTCAGTTTTCATTCGCTATAGGTTTTTAGTCGAGTGCAAAAGTACATAAAAGGTGGTTTGAGGTGTGGGAATTAAAGACAAAAAAGTGGGAAAATCTCGTATTTTCCCACTTTTTTGTTCTATTTTGGCCCTTTTGAGCCATTTTTCTTCGTTTTTCTTTATCTTTTTTCGTTATTTGGCGTTACCCAAAAAACTCCTGCTCCGGAAAGTTGAAACTCTGTTTTTCCGATGTTAATAGAGCTTGTCTCGATGATTTTTCCTGACTGTTCATCTACTTTTCGCACTAAATAACTACCATCTGGCAGGTTGAGCGAAGCACTTTTGTTGGCTTCGTCTATATATACTAGTGCATGGTTTTGTTTATTTGCCATCATATAGACTCCGCCCATAGCACCTGCAGGGTTCATTGTAGCAACATCCTTATTGAATTCCTTACTAACAAATGGTATGGCAGGACAACTACCGCCAGCTAACAATGCAGCCCATGCAAATTCAGGATAACTCTTCGCATAGTAAATAACGACCTTTTCAGGATATTTCTTTCTATACTCCTTTACTGCGAGATATACATCATTGAATTCAGTCTTTCCAACTCTTATCTTGCGTAAATACTGTCTTGGGGCCATATTTACACCCCCTTGTGGGGCAAAAACACCCTTACTGTGGTTCCACCATTGCTGTATTGCGATGATATCTACTACCTTGTTCAAAGCAGGGTCTTTCAGGATGCTGTCCTGCACATCTTTGTTTACAGCTAGTGCGATTGTAGCTTTCTTGTTGCTTGAATGCTCCCATTCGCTTACTGTTTCAAGCCAAAACTTTACAAAGTGGTAAGGACCCGTAAATTCCTCTCCAATCGACTGAATTACATTAGGATTATCTGATAATGCATCTAATTCCTTCATGATAAACTGCTTGTGAAGCTCTCTTCTGGCAGGATCATTCTCATTATAGAAATAGTCTGCCATAAAAATACGCTTGTCACTTGCAAAAGGAACAGGCTCAGGAAAACCTGTATTGTTTATGTTGTTGGCACTTCTCCAAGGACAGTCTACCCAATGGGCTCCTGCTTCAAGGATATTGTGCTGGAAATACATATCATTGTAAAGAAGCATTCCTTTCTCTGCTCCCTTCTTGGCAAATTCATTCAGACGGTAGAAATAGTAGTTGTTCAGACGGGTGAGATCATACTTGCTTAGGCCATCCCATGCTTTTCCCTGTCCACTTCTTGCAGAAGCCTGCTCATAGAAAGGTCCCCAAACATCGCCATTAGTTCTGCGAACACGTTCATGGTCATCTCTTCTTCTGTCATACCATAAGCCATAGTTCTGATGAAGGAGTAGGGTGTGATTCTTTTCAAAGTGAGCGACAACCGTGTCAATACGATCAGTTGCTCCTTGAAATTCCATTCCTGGTACAAAGCGGGTTAGTCCTTCTGTGCCTTCCTGCATTTTATTGTATCTTACTCTGCCATTCCACCAAGGTGCGTCATGACGGTTTCCTACAGCAAGGGCATCATCGATGAGCAATTTTCCGTTCTTGATTTCAAATGAAGGGATTTTCTTTGTTTCTTTGTTGGCGGAGTATGCAAAATATTTCGCTTTACCATCGTTGGACTTGAAATCGACGTCTGCCCATTCCTTCATGGTTACACGAGGGGTGTAAGCTTCTTGCGCAAATTGCATTGCCTGTTCGATGGTAGGACTACTTGCTTCTTTTGTAGGACGAAGGTAGGTACGGGTTATTTCGTTGGCTTTTTCACCAATTCTGTTACTTAACTGAGCGTTGAAAAGGCTCCAAGGGTCTTGATGGTCATTACAATTCTCAAAATTACCTGTACCATTAAATTGAGCCCAGCAACCATTAATATAGTTGTTGGTTCCATCAGGCAGACTATCCGCGTAAATAGCAGCTGCACTACATTGATAGGCAGTCGAGTTTGTTGCATTCCATCCAGTGCCATATTTTTCGAGTCCTAGATTGCAGAATTTAATGTCGCCGCCATCAATGTTCACTGCATCGAAAAGAATGCCTGATGCGTAACTTCCAGTGCTACCGCTGAATCCCTTGCTGTCAACAGCATCGCATTGAGAGAATACATTAGGTCCAACTGCCATCATTCCTGTGGAGAAATCATTGATTCCCTCCTCGCTATAGAGTCTTTGAAACAGACATCTCTCACCGAAGGTAAGGAAAGTGCGTCGACGATAGCCACCTAGTTCACTTATTGGTTCAAATGAACGGCAATCTTCAATAGTGATTTGAGAACCTGTGCGCTGAATAATTACGGCAGAACCCGCAAAGTGTCTGAAATCGATGACTCTCACCCAGCAGTTCTGTGCATTGGCAATATAAACACCATTCCAGGCATGATCCTCATCCATTGGATACTCCTTATTATACATAGATTCCAAGGAAAGATTCTCCACGCCTGAATTCTCGATTCTGCCCGTCCATGTATAGGAATAAGCTTTGCAATCTTTGTCGAAGGCAATAGGGAGAGGAACATTGTAGCTGCCGTCCTTCTTCAGAGTTCTGGTAAATTCTAGGTCGATTTCCCCTGGATGCCATCCCCAGTAACCAAGCTTGCTGCCTGCACCAAAATTAGAGCAATGCAAAGAGTTAATCCATTCCTTTGTAGAGGTACGGCGAATAAGCACCTCCTGAGGAACTGCACTTGATTTCAATTCATGTTCCTGTCGATTGTCGATACCCTCGATATAAATCACAGCTCCTCTGTCGAAGCCTGTTTTCTGTAGAATTGTCTTCTTGTGTCCACTTCCTCTAAGTACGACACCACTCGTGCGGATGTAGAGAGGCTGGGAGAGGGTATAGGTACCCTCATCGAGGACAACAGCACCTCTGAAGCCAGTCTTCTTGTCGGCCTTCATAGCAGAAACCTGATCGATAGCTGCCTGAATCTCGGCCGCCTGATCGCCCTGCTTACAAGCCACTTTCAGTTTTGCAGGAATAGTTGGGATAGATTGTTCCGATAGTTTATAGCCGACATAGGAATAGTCAAAAGCATTTGCGCTCGCCATCGAGCTGTATGACAGCAAGACTGCAAGCGCAAATGCCTTTAGTTTATTAAATGTAGAATTTACTTCTTTCATTTCTTTTTGTTTTCTTCAATTCTCTTGTACCATCCAGCTCTTTCAGCCTTGAGATCGTAACCCTGCTTAGTGAGCCAGTTATTGATTCTTCCCTTGTATTTACCAAACCAGGCATGTTTTTCCTTGCTGTTACCTGCATCGATAGCAAATTCGCGTGCTTCCTTGAGCCAGTTGAGAATCTGCAGTTTTTCATGCTCCTTGAGTGTAGGAATCATATCAAGATGTGCCTGATAAGTCTTTGGGACAACACCGTAGGTCATACCATCCTTCACCTGTTCAATCTGCTTCTCCGATAAATAGTTGGAAAGGTCGGCAGCAAACTCGAAGTGGTGCTTGTAAAGTTCAGCCTGAAGGGCGTTCTTGTCCTTCTTGAACTTATTGTCGATGTCGCTCAATTTAAAATAACGATTTGCGATGATATTTAGTACATTCTTTTTAGAATAATCGTTGGTAATATCCAGACCATTTACAATTTTCTGGGCACGACCTACGATACTCTGTACATATTTCGCATCTCTGTTGGCAGAATCAAGAGCTACCTGCCCCTTCACTCCTGAAGTGAAAATAAAGAGGAGTGAGAGGGAGAGGAAAACTCGAATATTTAAGCTATGCAAATTATTCATAGTTGATAGTCATTACATCACACCGCCCTTTTCGGTCAATGTGTCGTGATTGTTGGAAAGATCTGTCCAGTCAACCTTTTTCTTAGTGTCGATACCGTTGATATACTTTTCAATGTTGGTATAGCCATCACCGTTGATATCGCCATTAGCATCGCTAGGATCGTTAGGGTTCAAACCGTTTGCAATCTCCCATTCATCTGGCATACCATCGCCATCGCTATCCTTACGAGGCTTAACCTTCTTATATTTAGGGAAGCCACCCATCTGAGAGATGTCGGTGATGATACCATATTTATAAGAGTCGTTGCCCAAACGGCGATATTTGAAGAGACCCTCTTCGTTCTTTGACTTGTCTGCCATACCCCATGTGTCACCATAAGGATGTTTCTTGTCTAGTTTCTTTGGTACATAAACCTCACCAGTCTTCACCTCCTTGATGATCATCTCGTCGATAGCATCACGAACAGGGAGAGTAGCACCTACATTCTCCATTACATGGTCGAAGGTTTTCTCGGCAGGAAGGATTGTAAGCTGTGGCATTACGAAAGGCTCGTTGCTTCTCATAATAGCAAACTCTGTAGCTGTTAACTTTCCATCCTTTTCATCTGAAGTCTGAATAGCACCATCCCAGTTGTCCTTAGTAATATTTGGATAACCCTCGAAGATGTTGCCATTAGCATAAACACGACCATACTGCTTGAATGGGAAAAGGTTCTTGCTTCGGCTCTCGCTCTTAATGATACGCCATCCCACATTCTTGTCCTTTGGGGTAAGAGGTCCTGGTTTATAATAGTTGTTGATGAAGTTGCTCATTGTAGAGTACTCACCACCATCGCATGAGCGATGAACCCAGTTATAAGTTACGTTATTGATGAAGTTAAAAACACCACCCCAACCGATAGAAGGGTTACGGCCCGTATTGTCGGCCCATAGATTGCGCATGAAAGAAGCGTTCTCGCCACCGATAGTACTACCGAAAGCATGGTTGTAGGTATCAAGTGCCTTAGCAGAAATAGTATTCTGAATAGTAACGTTTACAGTTGGCTCCTTGCGTTTTCCAAACTTGTCGCCAAGATTGAACATGTGGCGATAGAAAGAAATATTCTCGTCGAGACCCCACTCGCAAGAGCAGTGGTCAATCATAATATTACCAACAGGGTTACCACCGAAACTATCCTCGCGATACCACACATCCGTGTTTCCGCGACGGAAACGCATGTGGCGAACGATAACATCGTGAGTATCCACCTGGAAAGACTGACCAGAAATACATACACCCTCACCTGGAGCTGTTTGACCAGCAATTGTGATGTAAGGAGCACGAACAATGATAGGAGTCTTCAGCATGATAACACCACTAACATTGAAGACAATGATACGAGCGCCACCCTGTTCGCAAGCCCAGCGGAAAGAGCCTACGCCATCATCATTCAAATTGGTGACAGTAATTACTTTTCCACCTCTACCTCCGAAGGTGAACATACCACCACCTTCTGCACCAGGGAATGCTGGAATCTTAGCTTGACGTAGATCGTATGGACGGAAAGCCCAAGGCACATAAGGACGGCCCTGCTCAGCTTCTTTTACAACAATAGGGAATGCGATCTGCCAAGCGCTATCGGAATGTGCTTCCCACGCCTTGCTAAGGGAATCAATCTTTGCCTTAGCCTCGCTTGTGATTTGCGGATACTGAGCCATTGCTACTGATGGAACCAGTGCAGCGGCAAAAAACAAATGTTTCAGTTTCATTATGCTAATACTTATATTTTTCAATTTATACTAAAGACGTCAAGTATCAGCTTTTGTAACCAATGAGAACTGAAACATCTGCATTAAAAACTTCTAATCTGATATTTTGTCGACTAAACCCAGAAATCTGATTTCTCAATACTATCTTTTGTGGCAAGTACATCTTTTGGAATCTGCATAGTAAGGCAATGTAGGCTACCATGCTGTCTTACAACAGTTTGTGAATCTATGCCAATGATTTTATAGTCAGGGAATGCCTTGCCAATTGTCTTCATTGCTGCCTCATCCTTCTCTGGTTGATTATAGGTAGGGACGATTACAGCGCCATTCAATATCACGAAATTGGCATAAGTAGCAGGCAAGCGATCGCCGTCATCATAGATCGGGTCTGGAGCAGAAAGTCTCAAGAGGCGATAAGGATAGCCGTCGAGTGTCTTCAAGGCCTTCAACTCCTTCTCTAATTCCTTGAAATCCTCATAGTGGGGATCAGAAGGGTCGTCAAATCCCATATATAATAAGGTGTCATTTGGCGCAATTCTCACAATAGTGTCAATATGTCCATCAGTATCATCACCAATCAACTTTCCATGATTCAACCATACAATTCTTGGCGCATGGAAAAGAATCTGCAAACGGCTGCTGATATCCTCCTGTGTTAGAGGCTGATTACGATGAGGAGCCATCATGCAGAAAGTAGTTGTGAAGATAGTACCCTGACCGTCACTCTCAATAGCTCCACCCTCAAGAGTGAAGTCGGTGTGATTCTCGAGTGCAGCATTGAAGGCACCTTCATAATAAAGTTTCAGGTTGATGGCATTATCCTTCTGATAGGCGAACTTCTCACCCCATCCATTGAAGTTGAAATCAAGCATGTGATTACGGATATAATACCCCTTGCGCTTGCCCTGCGAAACAAGTGTGATAGGTCCGTGATCCCTTGCCCAGGTATCATTGCTGTCGATATTGAAGAAACGGATTCTTTCTAAATTCTTCTCGTCCAGATGTTTCTGAAGCAATTTTCGGGTATCATCCACGTAAGGAGTTACAATGATGAGATGCTCATAATCGGTGATTGCCTTTGAGAGCTGGATGTAGGTCTCAGTAATTTGATGCAGATAAGGCTTCCAGTCGGTCTCAGGGTGAGGCCATGTAAGCATTATTCCACTCTGTGGATACCATTCTGCAGGAAGTACAAAGTCGCTTTGAAGTGTAATGTTCATAATGCGGATAGATTGGTTTTGATACTATTATCTGCAAAGATATAAAAAAATAATCAAGTAGATGTCATAAAATCGAAAAAATATAAGCATATTCTCAATTTTATGGTTTAATATTTGGAGAATCGGGAAATAATGCTTACTTTTGCAACCTAAAGAATTTTTAGAAAGGCTTTAATTAGCGTGAAAATAATAGAAGTGCTGAATGCCCTTGAACGTTTCGCGCCTCTGCCGCTGCAGGAGAGCTATGATAATGCTGGCTTGCAGATTGGATTAACAGAGGCGGAAGTATCAGGGGCATTATTGTGTTTGGACGTTACTGAAGAGATCGTCGAAGAGGCTATTCGAAAGGGCTGTAATCTCATCGTAAGTCATCATCCGTTGATATTTCGCAAACTGGCGCATATCTCGGATGAGAACTATGTGCAACGTACTGTGCTGAAAGCAATTAAGAATGATATCGCCATTGTCGCTATGCATACCAATATGGATGCTGCGGAGGGAGGAGTCAACTTTAAGATTGCAGAAAAACTGGGACTACAGAACATCCAATTCATTGGGAAGCAGCAGGAAGCTGGCAACAATGTGAAGGGTGGTGAAGGGATTCTTGGTGAAAGTGCAGATCCAATGGCAGCAGATGACCTGGTGCTTCAGGTTCGCAAGACTTTCGAAGTGGAGTGTGTGCAATGCAATCAGCTCCTTCGTAGGGAGATTCGAAAAATTGCCCTTTGCGGAGGTGCAGGCAGTTTTCTGCTTGATGAGGCAATTGCAGCAGGAGCTGATGCCTTTATCACAGGTGAGATGAGCTATCACGACTTTTTCGGTCACGACCAGCAGATACAGATCTGTGTGATTGGCCACTATCAGAGTGAGCAGTTTACAATGGAAATTTTCCAGGATATTATCAATAAGGAGTGTCCAGGAGTGAAGACCGAGATCACAGAGATTAATACAAATCCAATCATCTACCTTTAGGAAGATGACAACATAGTAGAAACATTAATTTAAAATTATACAAGATGCCAAAGAAAAATCCTACAGATTTGACAGTAGAAGAGAAGTTGAAGACTCTTTATCAGCTTCAGACTGTTCTGAGTGCAATCGATGAGAAGCGTGCTCTTCGTGGTGAGCTTCCATTGGAAGTACAGGACCTCGAGGATGAGCTTGAGGGTCTCAGCATTCGTGTTGAGAAAATTGAGCGCGAAATCGACGAGTTTAGACACGCCGTTGTTCAGAAGCAGGGCGAGATCGAGGATGCTCTTGCTAGCGTAGAGCGTTACAAGATGCAGTTGGACGAGGTTGCAAACAACCGTGAGTATGATACTTTGAGCAAGGAAATCGAGTTCCAGCAGTTGGAGATCGAACTTTGCAACAAGAAGATCAAAGAGGCTCAGTTCAAGGTTCAGGACAAGACTCAGGAACTTGAGGCTACTCAGCGTCAGATTGAGGATCGTTCACAGGACCTCGAGGAGAAGCGCAATGAACTCAACGAGATTATGTCAGAGACCAAAGAGGAAGAGACTAAGTTGAAGGAGAAGGCTGCTGAACTTGAGAAGAAGATTGAGCCAAGATTGCTTTCTAGTTTCAAGCGTATCCGTAAGGGTGCTCGCAACGGTTTGGGTATCGTATACGTTCAGCGTGATGCTTGTGGTGGTTGCTTCAACAAGATTCCACCTCAGCGCCAGTTGGATATCAAGATGCACAAGAAGGTTATCGTTTGCGAATACTGTGGTCGTATCTTGGTTGACCCAGAGTTGGCAGGTGTTAAGATTGAGCGTCCTGTAGAGGAGAAGCCAAAGCGCAAGAGAGTTTCTCGCAAGAAATCAGAGGAAGAGGAGGATTAAATACCATTTTCCTTTTAAGGATATTGAAAAGGGCAGGGATGCAATTGCATTCCTGCCCTTTTGACTTTTAGTCAGGTTGATAGACATAAAGACATATTACTGTTCCTTTGATTCCCTGATGCAAACTGCTAAGCAATTTGGTTATGCCTAAATTCACCTTGTGCGTTTATGGTTATACTTCCTGATTTACTTTACATTATTTTTATTTGATAAAAATTCCAGTCCGGAAACAGCCTTGTAAGTATTCAAGATTTAAAGGAACATGCCCTTAGAATAAAAATATGTTTTTATGTCTTGATGTCTATCAAACCTGTCTATATGTTTCATAAAACCCTCTTAGTGTCAAAGAACTCCATTTTGAAACATGAAATAAAGTTTAGGAAACAAATATAACTGAGAATGCGAGCAAAAACTATTATTTTTGTGCTTATAAATTAAATTTAATACCAAAAGACGAAAATGAAGAAATTTGTTTTATCAGCTGCTTTTGCGTTTGCCTCTTTGATGGTGGCAGCTCAACCAGCAGGTGGCTTCGGAGGCTTTCAAATGCCAGAAGTTCATCTTGAGACATCCCAGCAATGGAAAGATGTGAACTATGCGGGAGATGATAAGGTTTTCCATACTTGCGACATTTATCTTCCTAAGGAAAAAAAGGCATCTTATCCGGTAGTAGTTCATATTTATGGAAGTGCATGGTTTAATAACAACGGTAAGGGTATGGCTGACTTGGGTACAATAGTGAAGTCGCTCCTCGATGCAGGTTATGCAGTAGTTTGTCCAAACCATCGCTCAAGTATGGATGCTAAATGGCCAGCACAAATTCACGATATAAAAGCTGTTATACGATTTGTAAGAGGTGAAGCTAAGAAATATCATTTCGATCCTTCCTTCATCGCTACTTCTGGTTTCTCGTCTGGTGGACATCTTTCTTCAATGGCGGCTACTACCTCTCATTTGAAGACTACCAAAGTGGGTGCTATTGATATCGATCTTGAAGGTAAGGTGGGTAACTATCTTCACGAAAGTAGTGCAGTGGATGCAGCCTGTGACTGGTCGGGACCTGTTGACCTTACTGCTATGGATTGTGGTCAGCATATGACGATGGGCGACAATAGTCCGGAGGATGTGCTACTCGATTCAAAAATCGATAAGGAACCAGATAAGTATGTCAGTTTGAGTGCTACTAACTATATTGATAAGAACGATCCTCCTGTTATTATTTTCCATGGCGAGAAGGATAATGTAGTACCATGCTGTCAGGGAAAGAAGTTCTTTGAATTATTGAAGGCTGCTGGAGTTTCCACTGAGGCTACTTTTGTTCCGGAAGGTGGTCATGGAATGGGAATGTATGCTAAGGAGAATCTCGACAAGATGGTGGATTTCTTGAATGCAGCAAAAGGCAAATCAACTCATTTCCCAACCTTCGCCCGTCGTGAGCGCATTGTCGATAATGGTGGCGAGGGAAATTACAAAGCAATAATGGTTCAGGTGGAAGGTTTCAACGACCATACTGTTTTCTTCCCTCAGGATCTCTCGAAGTTTAATGCAAAGAATCCTCTTCCTGTCTTAGTATGGGGAAATGGTGCCTGCAGCAACTCTCCATGGGAACACTATCGCTTCTTGAATGAGATTGCCTCTCATGGCTATCTAGTGGTAGCTACAGGATATTTCCCAAAGAATGATTTGCCTTTCGAAGGCGCAATGTCAACCCCAGAACAACAGGTACAGTCTATTGACTGGGCAATTGCTCAGAATGCCGATAAAAACAGTCCATTATATAATAAGGTAAACGTTAAGGCTATTTGTGCAGCAGGTATGTCTTGTGGAGGTTTACAAACTCTTTTTAATTGTGGCGACAAACGCCTCACAGCCTATATGATTTGCAATAGCGGTCTTTTTATCGACCCGTCTATTGCCATGCCTAATATGCCAATGCAGGGCAAGTCGCAGTTAGAGAAGATTCATGCTCCTATCATGTATCTATTGGGTGGCGAGACAGATATCGCTTATAAGAATGGTATGGATGATTTCCATCGCATCAACAATGTGCCATCTTTGGCAGTTAACTTCCCTGTAGGTCATGGTGGTACCTATAGAGAGGAATTTGGTGGTGAGTTTAGATTTCCTGCTGTTGCTTGGCTAGACTGGCAGTTGAAGAAAGATAAGAATGCCTCAAAGATGTTCCTTGGCAAGAAATGCGGATTGCTTCAGCGCAAGAGTTGGACAATTGAGCGAAATGCCAAGATGGAGAAAATGAAATAATAGTTTACTTACATTTGAAAGTTTCTGATGACCTATGTCGTTCTCATCTCTACGGAATGGAACGATTATAGGTCATTTTTTTTTCTTATATCAAGAAAAATTACTACCTTTGCGCTATAAATTTTAGGATGTTTTAATAGCTCATCCATCTGTTTGATAACCACTAAATAGGTGCGAAGAGATTGATCTAAAAACGAATAAGAGAGATATGTGTAAAATGCGAAAGGTGAAGAGCTTTACTAAAGCTTTTTTGTTTTTAACCCTAAGTTTCATTTGTATTCCAGCATATTCCCAAGTAGAAGGACGTGTCGTGAATAGAAATGAGCAACCCATTGAATTTGCAAATGTTTTTCTACTGAATGCAAAGGATAGTACTGTTGTAGATGCAGCAGTAACAGATAGTTTGGGTAATTTTCGAATAAGCCAACCTGTACAAAGTGGATTGCTGAAAGTGAGTTGTATTGGTTATGAAACCAACTACATCAACTACCACAATGGTAATGGGAAAATTAAGTTGGAAGAGGATGCTAAAACTATCGGAGAAGTAGAAGTGAAGGCAAAAGCTATCCGTCGGGCACATGATGGATTGATTGTGAATGTTTCAGAAACAACCCTTGGGAAACTAGGCGATGCAAGTGATGTGCTGAAGCATCTGCCATTAGTAGTAGCTAAAGGGGATGCTTATGAGGTGTTGGGAAAAGGTACCCCGATTATCTATATCAACAACCGATTGGTGCAGGATAACAATGAACTTGCTCAACTGAATGCATCGGATATTCAACAGGTGAAGGTAATTACCCATCCTGGTGCCGAATATGATGCAACGGTGAGTGCTGTTATCAGAATCAAAACAAAGAAAGCACAAGGTGATGGATTTGGAGGATTGGTAAGAGTCAGAGGGCATCTCGAAAGGAGATTATGCCATAGTGCCAATTATAAATTGGCGTATAGTCATAAGGGATTTGAATTATTCTCATCTTTCCAATATTATAGGAATTATGATTTTGCTCAACAGGTTACCACTCATACTTATAACACAAGAAGAAATGAAGACTCGGGTGAACAGGTAGGTATGGATACTCGTTTAGATGGAACTTTTGGCATAAACTATCAGTTGGGTGACAAATTCTCGAGTGGAGTCATGTATACATATTCTGATATACCATCTGGCAAATTTATAATATCCGATCATAGTCTTGCTTATAATAATGAGCAGCTAGTGAATGATATCTATAGCCATGATTCAAGGGATTATACGAGTAACAATCATCATGTCAATGGATATTTGAACTATGATTTCAGTAATGAGTCACATCTGAAGTTGGATTTTGATATCGTTAAGAAGAATTCCGAAGATAGTCAGCAATATCTTATTGAAAATGGTCACTTGGAAAACATCAATGAGGGAAAGACAGAACTGTATGCAGGTAAGTTGACTTTTGAACATCCTCTGTGGGGAGGAAGTGTTTCTGCAGGAGGCCAATTCTCGAGAACCTTCAATAATAACGATTATAGAGTAGAGGATGCAACTATCAAGAATGCCTTGAGTAATTGCAGAAATAAAGCCCATCAGAACTTGTATGCCTATTTCCTGGAATATCAGCATCCCTTTGGGAAGTACCTTACAGCAAAAGCTGGAGCCAGATATGAACATGTGGATTTTGATTATTTCATAGGTGATGTGAAGTCGGAAGAGGCAAGCAAGGTATATTCAGATTTCTATCCTTCGGCATCACTTTCCTATAATACTGATGACTGGCAGTTAGATTTATATTATCGTAACACCACTAGTCGTCCTTCCTATCACACACTCCGAAACAGTACTGCGATGAATGGCTTGTATAGCTATGAGGGAGGTAATCCGAGACTTCAGCCAATGAGAGCTAATTCTGTTGGACTTTCTGCTGGATGGAAGGATTTGAGTGTTGATGTTTCTTATCGATGGAATCATAATGCAATTCTCTATGTGCTTGGTAGCTATAATAACATTGATTCTATTTGCTATTTCCATACAGAGAATGTCAATAAATCTCAGGTACTTGATGTTACCTTGTCCTATACCCCCACCTTATTTAAAATATGGAAGCCCAACCTTTCTGTCGACTGGTGCAAGAATTACCTAACTTATAATGGTCAGACTTATAATAAGCCGGTTTGGAATTTCAGTTTGTATAATACACTCGAATTGCCGAAATCATGGGTAATAGGTCTTGATGTTGATTATAATACTTCAGGAAACGGGCAGGTGTCCTATTATTATTCCGACACAAATGTTGATCTCTATTGCTTGAAGACGATGCTCAAGGATAAGCTGAGCCTAAAATTCATGATCTCCAATCTCTTCAATTCCAGCAGAGAACGTTGGGATAAGAATTCTAATGGTTATCATTTGGAAAAATGGAACGATAGTGGAAGAAGAACTTTTAGTCTTATAGCGATCTATAAGTTCAATCAGAGCAAAAACAAATACAAGGGCTCTGTATCATCGGATGAGATAAAGCGACTTTGATTATCGGGAAATTCTTTGAATATATCAATGTTTATTTCTTGTTAAAATAACAGGAAAATGTTTGCAGTGTGTGAAATATTTATTACTTTTGAAGTATGTATAGCGTATGACACGTTTACTTACTGCATTAAATAATTTTATTTTGAGAAGTCTATGAGAAGAGTTTATCTTATGATTTTAGGCCTTGTGATTTCGCTATCAATGATGGCAGCAGGGCATCAGACATTCAAGGGAGTTGCAATCGACGGAAGTCTTGATAAAATGGCAGCTGCATTACAGGCTAAAGGCTTTGTTGTTGGAACTTATGCAGACAACGAGGCGGGTGAGCGAGTAAAGGTAACTGATCCCAACAAATTGCCAAAGGATAAGAATACAAAATACCTGGTAGGTGCTTTCTTTGGTCAGAATGTTTCTGTGAATTTGGTAGGTACTCCTAAATCGGGAACAGCTTACAAGGTAGTAATCGATTTCAATGCAAGAAAGCAAACTGATTATCTGGAAGTTAAACAGGCTTATGAGAGTTTGGTAGGTGAATTGCACGAGAAATATGGTGAGCCTACTGTTTATAAGGCTGCGCCTGCTGAGATTGCTAATTTCAATGAACTAGACAAGAATCCTGTTGAGACAACTTTCAAGACAGCTAATGGTACAGTAAGAGCTTATTTGGCACATGGCGGCTTTTCCGTTATCTGTATGCAGCTCGAGTATCTTGACAATGCCAATAATAGTAAGTTCAATTCCGAGAAATAACAACGAGTTGATTACCTAATATTAGAGGGTATTCCACTTGAACAAAAAATGCATTCTTGAATTCTAATAGAGAATTCGGCATTCAATAGTTCTTGTGGAATACCCTCTTTCTTTTTCCCCCTCTTCTCGGGAGGGAGAATTCTGAAAAAGTTTTCTTCTTATTTGAAATAATAAAGGAATGTTGCAGTTCCCTTAAGAGCAGGCTTGCGCTGACCCTCGATCTCGATAGCGAAATCAATGCTGGTCTTGCAGATACCGCGAAGATTCTCGATAGCAGAAAGAGTAGCAACCAAGCGGATTCTACTGCCAGTGAGAACAGGCTGACCAAACTTCATGTTGTCCATACCATAGTTCACCATCATACTGAGGTTGTTTACCTCAAGAATCTGACCCCACATGTGTGGAAGGAGAGAAAGTGTGAGATAGCCGTGAGCGATAGTGCTCTTATAAGGACTTTCCACCTTAGCACGCTCAACGTCGATGTGAATCCACTGAGGGTCAAGAGTTGCATCAGCAAACTTGTTGATACGCTCCTGGTCTACGAGCAACCATTCTGATTCACCCAACTTTTCGCCTAAGTGTGTGGCGAACTCTTCGTAATTGTTAATTGTTAGCATTGTCTTTATTTTATTTGATTAACGTTGTTTCTTCTTTGATATTTTTCGGATGAGATTTCATGATGCAACAAAGCAAATAATCATTAATCTCCAATCTTTAATCAATAAATCCGTAGTTGGGCGAAGCAAAACTACAACCCTCTAGCCTTATAGATCTTGTCCTTTGCGGCATTGATTTCCTGGAATTTCTTTTCAGCAGCTTTGCGTATATCATCTCCGAGGGCAGCTACCTTGTCAGGGTGATTCTTTAAGGCTAGATTGCGATAGGCAGCCTTCACCTCAGCATCTGTAGCCGATGGAGAAATTCCCAATACCTTATAGGCTTCCTCCAGGGTTCCTTCAGATGAACTACTGCTTCTCATATTGAGCATCGACTCGAGATCAGCCATCGACAATCCAAGATTGATAGTTACCTCTCGAAGTGCCTGTAATTCCTCAGGAGCGACAGCACCGTCTGCCTTAGCTATCATCACAAGATAGTTGAGCAATTGCAAACGCTGCTCTTCAGGCATGTTTATGGCAATCTGTCTACAGCTATCCTGTATAACTGTCTGGAACTGATAAGCACCCATCTGCTTCTGCTGCTCGAAGATCTTCAGCAGAATCTCCTCGCCTTGCTGTTGAGCTGCATCGCCGAAGTTCTGACGAAGGAAGTTGCGCACCATATTCATCTCGGAATGCATCACCTTTCCATCTGCACGGATGATATAAGCCGAAAGCACTAACAGAGAGAAAAGGAAACTATTGCGTTGTCCCTCGTAATATTGTTGTTCGTTGGCGTTTCCTGTAGTGAAGGAATCCTGATAAAAGCGACTGTCTGTGGAGGTTTTGCTTTCAGTTAAACTATCAAAAGCCCATCCCAGAGCAAAGCCTGCGAGAGCTCCAATAGGTCCTGCTTTTATAAATCCGAGGAAGCCCCCCAACCATTTTCCTGCTGCCATAATTTCTTATTTTAAGTTAGAAAGTAGTTCGCCTGTTTCCAGTGCATAAACCTTGATCTCACCCTCTTCAAGAGTGGCGAGAGTTGGTACATTACCATTCTTCGGGAAGGTGACACTTCCTGTATTGCAGATCGTCATCTCGCCCTCTTTTTCCAACTGCCAGATATGGGTATGTCCATAAACGAAGGCATCGAATTTTCCCTTAGGAAGATGTTCTGGATTATATACATGCCCATGTGAGAGAAAATATTTTCTGCCGTTATCGACAAGAAGAATGTAGTCACTCAGGATAGGGAAGTCGAGCAACATCTGGTCGACCTCGCTGTCGCAATTACCTCTCAGGGCAACGATTTCATCAGCCATACTGTTGAGCTTCTGGGCAATGCCCTGGGCGTCAAGACCCTCTGGTACACGATTTCGAGGACCATAATTGAGAATGTCGCCAAGAATGCACATCATGTCGCATTTCTGCTCGTGATAGAAGTTGATTACTTTCTCAAGTGCTGGTAGAGAACCGTGTATGTCGGATACTAGTAGATATTTCATAGGGCAAAGGTAATCATTTTAATTTAGATTTCATAATTCGCAATTCATAATTTTATAGTATCTTTGCACGCAATGAAAAATTATAGCAATTTTACTCCAAAACTCCTGCAGTGGTTTGATGCTTATAAGCGCGACTTGCCTTGGCGTCATACGAAGGATCCTTATGCGATATGGCTTAGTGAGATTATTCTTCAGCAAACCCGTATCGTGCAGGGTATCGATTATTGGCATCGTTTCATGCAGAATTATCCCACGGTAGAGCAGTTGGCTGCCGCTTCCGAGGATCAGGTACTTCGTCTCTGGCAGGGATTAGGCTATTATAGTAGGGCGCGCAACTTGCATTTTGCTGCCCAGCAGATTGTGGAAATGGGAAAATTTCCGAATACTTTCAAGGAGATTCGAACTTTGAAAGGAGTGGGCGATTATACGGCTGCGGCCATAGCCTCGTTTGCCTTCGATTTGCCTCAGGCTGCAGTTGATGGCAATGTTTATCGAGTATTGTCGCGCCGTTTTGGAATTGATACTCCTATCGATAGCACTCAGGGTAAAAAAGAGTTCCAATTGCTCGATGATGAATTGCTGCCTTCCGACCGTCCTGGCGATTACAATCAGGCGATGATGGATTTTGGAGCTACCCTTTGCACGCCTGCTTCTCCTAATTGCGATGCATGTCCTTTTATCGAGGAATGTGTTGCCTTTCGTGAGAATAGGGTGGGTGAACTTCCTTATAAGGCAAAGAAGACCAAAGTGCGAACTCGTCACTTCAGCTATATATATATAATGTGTAACGATGAGATTGCTATTCATCAACGGGGAGCAGGAGATATATGGCAAGGTTTATGGGAACCTTATCTTGTAGAGGGTGATGAATTGCCATTTGATAAGAATAAGTTGCATATATTGAACCAAAATGTAAAACATGTGCTGTCTCATCAGATAATTTTCACAGATTTTTATCTTTATAAAGTGGATGAGAAACCCGCAGAAATAAAGGGATATAAGTGGATAAAGCTTGATGAATTCAGCGATTACGCTAAGTCTCACCTAGTAGATTCTAACCTCCCAACGTTGAAAGTATTATAAAATTAACGTTTAACACTAATAACTCTTAATTTTAAGAGTTAACTGATAAATAAAGCCAATTAACTGAATAAATTATACGTAGTTCCAAATTAGTTGCTATATTTGCATTGTCAATCAGAAATGATTATTAGATTATTATTTGGTTATACGTTTTAGGTTATACGTTATTAGGTTATTAAGGTTAGATTGTATTTAGGTTCAGTGGAACATTAAAACGAAAGAATTAAAACCATAAATTTCTCTCGAATACCGCTTCTCTGTGATAGAGGAGCGGTTATTTTTTTGTATCTTTGCATCCATGAAGGAAAGAATACAGCATCTCCTGGGTGAGATGAATGAGAATATCTTCGAGAAGGAGTCTGAAATCGCTCTTTCTCTGTTGGCTGCTGTAGCTGGTGAAAGCATTATCCTCCTGGGACCTCCGGGAGTTGCTAAGTCTATGGTGGCTCGTAGATTGAAACTTGCATTTGCCGATGCTCGTTCATTTGAGTATCTCATGTCTCGTTTCTCTACACCTGATGAAATTTTCGGTCCTGTCTCGATTTCCAAGTTGAAGACTTCCGATACGTATGAACGAGCTGTTGATGGCTATCTTCCCACTTCCGATGTAGTTTTTTTGGATGAGATATGGAAGGCGGGACCTGCCATTCAGAATACCTTGCTCACCGTTATCAACGAGAAATTATTCCGTAATGGAAATCGTGAAATCCATCTTCCTCTGAAACTTCTTGTGGCCGCCAGCAATGAGCTGCCTGCTAAAGGGGAGGGACTTGAGGCCTTGTGGGACCGTTTTGTGATTCGATTGGAATCTCGTCCTGTACGAACGGAAGCAGCTTTTGATGCGATGATTCTTGGAAGAGTTTCCGATAGTCATTCCGAGAAACCTATTTCTGAGAATGCGATTACTAATCAGGAATATGCTAATTGGCAGACTGAAATCGATAAGGTGGAAGTAAGCAAGGATGTTCTTTCGGCTATCCATGGCATTCATCGAAATCTCCATTCTGTAGTGGTGGATGATACAGACGAACCTCGTGATGTTTATGTAAGCGATCGTCGATGGAAAAACATTGTGCGTTTGCTTCGCACTTCGGCTTTCCTCCAGGATAGAAAGCAAGTAACCTTAGAGGATTTGCTTCCTGCCTATCATTGTTTGTGGCAGGAGCCAGAAGAGCGCGATGCGGTTCGCAAGATTGTGGTTCGCAATATCTTTGCTCAATTTTCTGAGCGTTTCAATGCGATGAAGAAAGACCTTGCTGATGATATTCAGTATCGAAGAAAGGGACGAGATTATAGTAGCGAAATCGAGCAGCTGTCCGATGAATTGGGAAAGTTGGATTCCAGCATTCGTCAGAGTCTTTTCATCTTTGTCGACGACCGCAAGGAACTCGATTTGTATCTCAAGGAGTTCTATCGCCAACTAGCATTTGCTCGTCAGGATACTGTCAAACTAGCCTAAATGAAGAAGCTCAATATTCAGCGTTATCTCAAACTTCTGGAAATCTACGTCGAGGATGGGAATATTCCAAAGTATCTCGAACAGCTCAGGGAACAGCATCCCTTTGAGTCGGGCGATGATCCTTTGATGGACTATCTTGTTCGATTGCTTGAGAATGGAAAGATTCGTCAGCTGATAGGAACGAGCCGATTGAAGAAGAAGGTATTTTATTCATCGGCCGGACGTTTCATTACGGAATGTGTGCATCAGCTGAAATTCCAGAACCAACGAGCTTGGACCGAGCATCATAACATTGAGCGAATGATGGAATGGTCGGATGAGAAGCGACAGATGGAGTGGAGGAGTGTACTTCAGCAGGTGGATGAGAAACATCGCAATGATGGCTTCGACACAACGTTTCTTCAGCAGATGTTTGGTAGTGCTGATGGTGCCACCAAACAGGAGAACTGGGATCGTCTGGCTTTCGATTGGGAGAAGGCGTTGCAATATAATCATCATAAAAAGGAGAAGGATTTCATTGGCATGAAAAGCGTGAACTTCGAGACTGGACTTTTCAAGACACTCGATACGGTTCAGCATCATGTCGAGAAGGAGAAGATTTCCGAAGAGCAGGCGCTTCAGGCTTGGGATATGATGGATGGAAGATGGACGCAGACGGAATTTGAGAAACAACTTAAATTGGTGCGCATCCAAGATCATTATCCTGAATTGGAAGAAGTGGTGGAAAAAATGGGCCGCTTTGCCGATAATGCAGGTAAGGAGAGAATGGCGATAGCTTCGGGAAAATCGCTGAAAATGGAACATTCCTCGGGTAGTGATATCGAGGGCGTAACGGTTGGCGATGATCTTAACTCGTTGTTGCCTATAGAGTTAGCTCAATATATCGATGAGGCTATGGAAGACCTCTTCATCTATAAATACCGTACTCGTCGCCTTCAGACTTTCCGCTATAAGAGTGAGAGCAGCAAGCAGGCTCGTCGACTTGGGTTTGCCCATGCCACCCGAAAAGGACCGATGGTGGTTTGTGTGGATACTTCGGCCAGTATGTATGGTGCTCCTCAGCGAATCACCACCAGTTTGCTTTCATTGATGGAGGAGACGGCCGAACTCACCAAGCGAAATCTTTTCATGATAGATTTCTCGGTTACCACCCGACCTATCGACTTGATGCAGCGAAGAAAGGAGAAGCGTCTTATCAAGTTGGGTTTGACCAAGGATGATTATAATTTTGAAAGAGGCCATGTGCCTTTCATTGGAGGAGGAACGGATAGCCGGAATATGCTGGAGCAGTTATTTGAATTGCTCGATGAGGAGGGTGGACATTATGTGAATGCCGATGTGCTTTGGGTAACCGATTTCATGATTCCAATTCCGCAGGATGCTTATCTGCAAAGGTTGCAGAGCTATCGCGACACGGGCACGAAATTCTATGGTATGCGCATCATGCCTTCTACCGAGAAAGAAACCTATACAGATTGGCAGAAATATTTCGACCATATCTATCGATTAACTTATCAGATTGTTAGGAGGTATTAAAGATTTCGACCTCTCTCCCCGCTCTCCCCTTCAGGGAGAGGGCCGCAGACGCCATAATTGGGTCATGGGTCATGGGTCACGAGTCATGATTGATGTCACGAGCAAGCAGCTAAGACATCCTCCCCTTCGGGGAGGCTTGGTGGGGTAAATATACAAAAAAAGCGGTAAGCCTTCACAGGTTGACCGCTCCAAATCTTCAATAGGTATTAGCTTTTTTAAGGTAAAAAGATTGTATTCAGGATAACAGTTACAAAGATAACCCTTTTTTATCTTTTTACCAAATTTTTTCTTAACTTTTTTGCGTTTTGTGCTAAGAAACATAAATTATCCCAAATATTTCGCCAAAATCTTGGCATATTTGCTGTGTCTTATCTTTGTCAGGCCTTTTTCTCGGATCTGACGAACACGCTCTCTCGACAAACCATACTTCGTGCCAATCTCTTCAGGTGAGATTTGTGGGCGGCCAATGCCATAACTTTCGCAAATTATGTCAATTTCTCTTGGCTTAAGTGTGGTCTCCATAATGGCTCTCACCTCAGCATTCAGCGATTGATTGTCGACTTCCTTGTCGGCACGACTATCGAAATCGCTGGAGAGGATATCCACCATCGAATTATTTTCATCATCATCGCCGATAGGAGCATCAATACTCATCTCGTGGTTGTTGGCGTTCATCGCCTTGTCCACCTTGTCAATATCGAGCTCTGTAAGTTCGGCTATCTCCTCGGCCGATGGCTTGCGAAGATGTACCTGCTCGAACTTGGCGATTTCGTTATTTATCTTCTGGATTGCACTTACCTGGTTGAGAGGAAGACGCACCAAACGGCTCTGCTCGGCAAGTGCCTGCATTATGCTCTGGCGAATCCACCAAACGGCATAGGAAATGAACTTGAAACCTCGGGTATCGTCGAATTTCTCGGCTGCTTTCACCAAACCGATATTACCCTCGTCGATGAGATCGGTAAGGGTGAGCCCCTTGTGCTGATACTGTTTGGCAACGGAAACTACAAATCGCAGATTTGCCATTACCAGTCTTTCCTTTGCCTTTTCTGCACCCTTTCCGCCTTTCTGTATCTCGCGGGAAAGGTCAGATTCCTCCTCGGCAGTGATCATAGGAATCTTGCTGATTTCACTGAGGTAACTGCTCAGGGCTTCGTCTGAACGCCCTGTAATGCTTTTCTGTATTTTTAGTTGTCTCATGGTTTTGGTTCTCCTATATTATTTATTTTAAGGCTTCTAGTCAACCCTTTTTCAAAGGTCGCTATAGTCGGGTATTTCTCTTATAAAAGTGTATGTATTGTCTTCATAGTTCATCTTGCAGATGTAGTGTTGCATTCCGTTGCTCACCACCAGGTAGTCGACGTGCAGCAGCATATTGTATACCGTTATCTGGTCGAAAACCTTCTGCGTGATGCTGATGTGTGGCGCTTTGTATTCCACAATCATCCGTGGCTTTAAGTCCCTTGTATAGAGCACGCTGTCGGCTCTTAGGTTCTTGTCGCCAACTTTTAGTTTCACCTCATTGGCCATGAGAGGGGCAGGGTAGCCCTTATGGCCAATGAGGTAATGTATGAAATGTTGTCTCACCCATTCCTCGGGAGTCAATGCGATGAAGCGGCGGCGAAGAATGTCGAATATTTTCGGCTTTTCTTGTGTGCCACTCAGCTTGATGTCGAAGTCGGGCAGATTCAGCTTTATCATATATTAGTCTTCCAGACAGAACTCGAGTTCCTTGGTGATAGCCTCCTTGTCGAGATGCTGTCCGATGAATACGAGCTTCTGAGTGCGGTCGCCATAGGTTTCATCCCAATCCTTGCGAAGGCGTGGGTTCTTCTCCATAAATGCCTCGAGCTCATCTTTTGGCATTGTGGCATACCACTGTCCGGCATTTCTCAATCCGAGCTGTTTTCCAGCCTGTTCGAAAACATAGCAGGTCTCAGGCTCATCCTTGAAATAGCACATACCCTTGCATCGGATGATGTTGTTTGGCCACTTGCGAGCCACCAGTTCATCAAATTTGCCAAGGTCGAAAGGTCGGCGGTTGGTATATACGAAAGTCTCGATGCCATATTCCAGCGCCTCACCACTTTCCTCATTTTCCAGATCGTCCTCGTCGGCTTCTACCGCCTCGATCCATCGAGCCGAAGTAGCCACCTTCTCGAAGTCGAAGAGGTTGGTATTTATAATCTTGTCGAGATCCACCTCGCCATAGTCGCAATCCAGAATCTCGGCATGTGGCTGAAGTTCACGGAGGATAGCCTTCACCTTTGCGAGATCGTCGGCAGAAACCTCGGATGCCTTGTTAAGGAGAATCATATTACAGAATTCCACCTGCTGGATAACCAGACTCTGCAGGTCGTCCTCGCCGAAGTCCTTGCTCATCAGCGCGTTGCCCTTGTCGAACTCATCCACCATGCGCTTTGCATCCACTACGGTAACGATAGCATCCACCTTTGCGGCACCATTCTTGGCGAAATCAGGGTAGAGCTGAGGATAAGCACTGATAGTCTGAGCGATAGGAGCAGGCTCGCAGATACCGCTGGCCTCTATAACGATGTAGTCGAATTTCTTCATATCTACGATTTCGCTCAACTGCTGAACCAAGTCCATCTTGAGTGTGCAGCAGATGCAGCCATTCTGAAGAGCCACTAAGCTGTCGTCCTTTTGTCCGACAATTCCTTCAGCCTCAATCAGATTAGCATCGATGTTCACCTCGCCAATATCGTTTACAATTACAGCAAACTTAATACCCTTTTTGTTGGCAAGGATGCGATTAACGAGAGTAGTCTTGCCGCTGCCAAGATAACCAGTAAGCAGCAAAACAGGAATGTTATTAACAGTCATATTAATTTAACACGATTTTTTTATGTTGAACGCAAAGATACGCTTTTATTTTGAAAAACCAAAAAAAATGGACATAAATCGTTGAGGCACATTTAAATAGTTGATTTAAATAAATTAGAAAAGTTCTTCCCGATAGTGCTTGCGTAGAAATCTGGAAGAAGTTTCTATATTTTGTTACTTAGCTTGGCTAATTCACAAATGCTTTTCCCTTGCTTTTCTCCCCTGCTTGCGGTGGAGATCAAAGAGAGGGTATGCCACGAGCAATGTTTATTTGCATTTTATAATAATTAGCTTTGCTGCTTAATTTGCGTGGCATACCCTCTTCTATGTTGCTTTCCAAATAATTGGAAGATATTTATTTTTATTTAACTATTGATAATCAACTTGTTACAAGA
>CAJOPE010000081.1 GCA_905236815.1 uncultured Prevotella sp.
AACCGTACATTTACGTTGGCTATTTCAACCGTATTCGCTAATCACCAAATTTCAAGGAGTTATATTTCGTCGAACTCACGTTAAATAATAGATAGTGAGCCCTTTCAAGGTGTAATTAAACCTTGAAAGGGCTCATTCTTTGCAAATACAAACAAAAGAAGGGTTTTGAGTTTGATACACACTTAACCTTTATCTTCTTTCCTCAAAGAATTTTTGCATCAAGGTCTTGCATTCATCCTCGAGTACACCTGCTGTAATATTAGTTTTTGGATGTAAAGCTCTTGGTGCATATTCCTGATATCCTCTCTTGACATCCGGAGCACCATATACGATGCGGCTCATCTGTGACCACCCTAAAGCACCAGCGCACATAATGCATGGTTCTACTGTAACATACAAAGTGCAATCCTTCAGGTATTTTCCTCCAAGATAATCGGCAGCGGCAGTTATCGCCTGCATTTCAGCATGGGCGGTAACATCATGTAAAGTCTCGGTGAGATTGTGTGCCCTTGATATGATTTTATCATTGCATACAATCACTGCACCTATAGGAATTTCACCTTCCTTATAAGCAGCTTGAGCTTCCACAAGCGCTTTGCGCATGAACTCTTCGTCTTTTTTTAATTGCTTGTCTTCCATACTGCAAAAATACAAAGAATTGTTTGATATTGTAGATAAAAAATAGTATTTTTGCACGAGCAAAAAGATCAAACTATGGCTGAACATAATGAACTTGGTGCATGGGGCGAAGAGGAGGCTGTGAAATACCTCCGCACTAAGGGCTATGAGATTTTGGAACAAGATTGGAAAATGGGCAAGCGAGACCTTGATGTTATTGCTCTAACGGAAGATGAAAGTACGATGGTCTTCGTGGAAGTTAAGACGAGGACTGGTGACGATTATCAACAACCGCAGGAAGCAGTGACCCGAAGGAAAATCAAGAATCTTGCTGTTGCAGCCAATGCGTATGTCAAGACCTATCACTTGGATGTTGATATCCGATTTGACATCATCTCTATTATCGGCCATCGCCCATTTGTTGAAAGAATTGAGCATATAGAAGATGCTTTCAATCCTTTATTAGTTTAAATAAGGTATATGAAGACAAAAATCATTCGACTAGACGAAGTGGATTCTACCAATCGCTATCTAGCTGACTATGCTCCAGATGGAGAGGAAATGACGGTAGTGCTAGCTGATTTCCAGTCTGCAGGAAAAGGACAGGGTACAAATACTTGGGAAAGTGAAAAAGGAAAAAATCTGCTTTTTTCGATTTTGGTTCATCCAACCATGGTTCCGCTAGCTCGTCAGTTTCAACTCTCGATGGCAGGAGCTATCGCATTGAAAATGGCCTTGTCGGGATATACCGACGGTATCACGCTTAAATGGCCAAACGATGTGTATTGGAATGACAAGAAGATAAGCGGTACGCTAATTCAGAATGTCATCGGTCAGGGTCATATCAAGGATTGCATTTTCGGAGTGGGGATAGATGTGAATCAAGTGGAATTTCATAGTGATGCACCTAATCCGGTTTCTCTTTATCAGATACTTGGAAGGGAAGTGAATCGTGATGAGTTACTTCAGAAAATTCTCAAGGCATTTGAATATTGCTATTCACTGATAGAGAATGGTGACTATGGTGATATTGCAGCCCTTTATATGGATGCTCTCTATCGTCGACACGGATTTTGGAAATATCGTGATGCTGATGGTGAGTTTGAAGCAGCCTTTGTAGAAGTGGAGGATGATGGACATCTTATTCTGAGAGATCCTAAGGGAGTAATGAGAAGCTACACCTTCAAGGAGGTTGAGTTTGTGTTGTAATAATGGTATATTGAAAATATAATAATGAAGTATTGAGATAATGGATAATTGAGAATATGCTAATCGCAATTATTAATTACTCATTACTAAATTCTAATTCAAGATATATGGCAAGATTCAAAAGAATTCTCCTGAAACTTTCAGGAGAGAGCTTGATGGGAAAGCAGGGCTTCGGCATTGATCCAGAGCGTCTTTCCGATTATGCAGAACAGATCAAGGAAGCTCATGAGATGGGTGTTCAGATTGGTATCGTCATTGGTGGTGGTAACATCTTCCGTGGATTGAGTGGAAGTCAGAAGGGTTTCGACCGAGTAAAGGGCGACCAGATGGGTATGTGTGCAACAGTTATCAACTCTTTGGCATTGAGCAGCGCACTGGGTGCTATTGGCGTAAAGACCAAGGTGATGACTGCTATCCGCATGGAGCCTATTGGTGAGTTCTATAATAAGTGGAAGGCTATTGAGGCGATGGAGGCAGGTTATATCTGTATCTTCTCTGCTGGTACAGGTAATCCTTACTTCACTACAGATACCGGTTCTTCTCTTCGTGGTATTGAAATTGAAGCTGATGTAATGTTTAAGGGAACTCGTGTGGATGGTGTTTATACTGCTGATCCAGAGAAAGATCCTACTGCTACCAAGTTCCAGGAAATTTCCTATAAGGAAGTTTTGGAGCGTGGCTTGAAGGTTATGGATCTTACTGCTATCTGTATGTGCCAGGACAATAATTTGCCTATCTATGTTTTCAATATGGATGAGTATGGCAACTTGAAGAAGGTTTTGAATGGCGATGAAATTGGTACGCTAGTTCATCCTTAAATATACAATAAAAGGCCTTAGGATTTCCTAAGGCCTTTTATTGTATGTATTTTAGAAACATTCTGTTCGATAATAGTTCTACTTTATTTTCTTAAAAAGATAAAGAGAGAAATCAAGAAGTAAACAGTGATTACCAACCACCATCCTTCCAATATGCCAAAGGCAACAAGGATAAGCAGAGAGAGCACTGCAAAGATATACTTGATTTCATTTCCCTTCCAACTCCACTGCTTGAATTTTAGAGCAAACATTGGTAGTTCGCTAATCAACAGATAACTACTAAGAAGCATCATTGCGATAATGAGGAAAGCTGACCAAGAGTAGTTTTCTAACCAAGATGGATTTGCTACCAATAAAGATCCCCAAAATAGCGCATTGGCTGGTGTTGGCAAACCAATAAAAGAGGTAGTTTGGCGTTCATCCAAATTGAACTTCGCCAAGCGAAGTGCAGAGAACGCTGCCATAACAAAGGCAATGTAAGGAATAAAATCGCTTACAGATTCCAAAAATGCAGGATATTCTAAATTGGAAAGTTGCCAATAAATAATGGTAGAAGGTGCTACACCAAAAGTGATGTCATCTGCAAGAGAATCCAACTCCTTACCAATAGGAGAGGAAACCTTGAGCAGACGTGCGCTCATACCATCGAAGAAATCGAAAACTGCACCCATAATAATCCAAAGCAACGCCATTTTGGGGTCACCATTGAATGCGTAGGTTGTTGCAATACAACCAGAAATAAGGTTGCAGCTAGTGATTGTGTTTGGGATGTGCTTCTTTATGCTCATTTCAGTTTTGCTATAACAGTCTGGTCACCAGTAGTTGACTGTCCCATCTTTACGCAAACCTCAGTTCCGATTGGGAGATAAACGTCAACACGTGAACCTAATTTAATGAAGCCAAGGTGCTCGTCGATGTAGCAGTCCTCACCTTCCTTTGCGTAGGTAACGATACGTCGTGCAACGGCGCCTGCAATCTGACGGCAAAGAATGTCCTCGCCATTTGGGGTGGTGATCATTACATCGGCATGCTCGTTTTCCTCGCTAGCTTTAGGCAACCATGCTTTGTGGTAGTTGCCGTTTACATGCTTCACAAATTTAACTTTACCATCTACAGGGAACCAGTTGGCATGTACATTCCAAAGGCTCATAAAGATGGAAATCATAAGGCGCTTTTCGTGAAAATAGGTATTTTCCTCTACTTCCTCAATAACAACAATCTTACCATCAGCAGGTGCTACTACCAAGTTGCTAGTATCATCGATGTTAAGATAGCGAATTGGACAACGGTAGAAGTTCAATACGATACCATAAATGGTACCAAAAACAACCATAAAAGACCAAAATGGAATCTTTGTGTCGAAAGCTTTCCAAAGTATAACTGCTATAGCTACGAGGAAAAAGCCACCATAGATTAACTGGTCATTACCCTCGCGATGGATGCGGATTTTCTTAAGTTTTTTAATTTTTTCTCCCATAGTTAGGATTAGTACTAATATATTCCGTGCAAAGGTAGTTCTTTTTTGTCGGTTTTGCAAATTTTTTAGTTTATTCTTTTGTGTATATCAACTTTTCATAGTACCTTTGACCTCCGTTCAACAATAAATTTCTCGTATTCTTATGGAAGATTTTGTACATTTACATGTGCATACACATTACTCTATTCTTGATGGTCAGTCGAAGGTTTCCAACCTTGTTGACAAGGCTGTGAAGAATGGTATGAAGGGTATGGCCATCACTGACCATGGTGTGATGTTTGGTATCAAGGAATTCTCGGATTACTGTGCTAAAGTTAACAAGGACAGAAAGAAAGAGGGCTTGGAACCTTTTAAGCCTATCCTCGGATGCGAGATGTATGTTGCTCATCATAAACTTACCGACAAGGTGAAGGAACATGGCGATATGGGTGGTTATCACCTTATCGTGTTAGCTAAAAATTATAATGGATATAAAAATCTTATAAAACTCGTGAGTCATTCATGGGTGGATGGTTATTATATGCGCCCTCGTACCGACCGTGAGGAGTTGGAAAAGTATCATGAGGACTTGATTGTTTGTTCAGCATGTATTGCCGGAGAAGTACCTGCAAAAATATTGAAAGGTGATTTGGAGGGAGCTCGTGAGGCTTGTGAATGGTATCATCGCGTATTTGGTGATGATTATTATTTGGAGCTCCAGCGACATGAGGTAAAGGATCCTAGTGTGATAGCTAATCGCGAAACTTTCCCACTTCAGCAGAAAGCCAATGAGGTCCTGATAAAGTTTGCTAAGGAATATGGCATTAAGTTGGTTTGTACTAACGACTGTCACTTCGAGGATAAGGAAACTGCTGAAGCCCATGACCATTTGCTCTGTTTATCTACAGGTAAGGATTTGGATGATCCAAATCGAATGAGGTATAGTAAGCAAGAGTGGTTTAAAACCCGCGAGGAGATGAATGAAGTCTTCTCGGATGTTCCAGAGTCACTTTCAAATACCCTTGATATATTAAATAAGGTCGAGGTCTATAGCATTGAAAATGGACCTATTATGCCTTTCTTCCCGATTCCGGAGGATTTCGGTACAGAAGAAGAATGGCATAAGAAATTCACAGAAGAACAGCTCTATGAGGAATTTACCACCGACGAAAATGGAGAGAACCAAATGTCTGAGGAAGATGGACAGAAGGTCATCGATCGTTTGGGTGGATATGACAAGATTTATCGTATCAAGTTTGAGGCTGACTATCTAGCTAAACTTGCTTATGATGGTGCGAAGGAACTTTATGGAGATCCGTTACCTGAGAATGTGCACGAACATATTAACTTTGAGTTACACGTTATGAAGACTATGGGTTTCCCTGGTTACTTCTTGATTGTGTCCGACTTTATCAATGCAGCCCGTAAGGAATTGGGAGTTTGGGTCGGTCCTGGTCGTGGTTCTGCTGCAGGTTCTGTTGTGGCTTATTGCTTGGGCATCACTAAAATTGACCCTCTGAAATATGACTTGCTGTTTGAGCGTTTCTTGAATCCTGACCGTGTTAACCTCCCTGATATTGATACCGATTTCGATGATGATGGTCGTGGAAAGGTGCTTCGTTGGGTTATGGATAAGTATGGTCATGAGAATTGTGCTCATATCATCACCTATGGTAGTATGGCTACCAAGAATGCAATTAAGGATGTCGCACGTGTAGAGAAGGTTCCTTTGGACAGAGTGAATGCCCTTTGTAAGGCTATTCCTGATCGTTTGCCGGATGGTGCTAAAATGAATCTTCCGAATGCCATTAAATATACTCCAGAACTCCGCGAGGCGGAAGTTTCTCAGGACCCTCGCCTGAGAAATACTATAAAATATGGAAAAATGTTGGAGGGTACTATTCGTGGTACGGGTATCCATGCCTGTGGATTTATCATCTGCCGTGACAAGATTAGCGACTGGGTACCTGTTTCTACGGCTGATGACCCTGATTTCCCAGACCTTAAGTGTCAGGTGACCCAATATGATGGTCATGTGATTGAGTCTACAGGTTTGATCAAGATGGACTTCTTGGGCTTGAAGACTCTATCCGAGGAGAAAGAGGCAGTTAAGGTTGTTAAGCAGACAAGAGGTATTGATGTCGATCTTGACAATATTCCTATTGATGATGAGCTAACCTATCAGCTTTATCAGCAGGGAAAAACCATTGGTACTTTCCAGTTTGAGTCACCAGGTATGCAGAAATACCTGATTCAACTTCATCCTACAGTATTCGAGGATCTCATCGCCATGAATGCTCTTTATCGTCCGGGACCTATGGATTACATCCCTGACTTCATTGCGCGAAAGCATGATCCAAGTAAGGTTACCTATGATATCCCATGTATGGAAAAATACTTGAAGGATACTTACGGAATTACTGTATACCAGGAGCAGGTGATGCTTCTTAGCCGTCAGCTAGCAAACTTCACCCGAGGTGAGAGTGATGCTTTGCGTAAGGCGATGGGTAAGAAGAAAAAGGCTATCGTTGATGCGATGAAGCCTAAGTTCATTAAACAGGGACAGGAAAACGGTCATGATCCAAAGGTGCTGGAGAAAATTTGGTCGGACTGGGAGAAATTTGCTTCCTATGCATTTAATAAGTCTCATGCCACTTGCTATTCATGGGTAGCTTACCAGACCGCTTACCTTAAGGCTCACTACCCTGCAGAGTATATGGCTGCCTTGATGACCCGTCGATTTGCTCAGATCACCGAAATCACAAAGTTGATGGAGGAGTGCCAAAGTATGGGTATAAAGACATTGGGTCCAGATGTAAACGAGAGTTTCTCCCATTTTGGTGTTAATAAAAAAGGTGAAATACGTTTCGGCTTGTCTGCCATTAAAGGTATGGGAGCAGCAGCTGCAGATGCCATTGTGGCAGAGCGTGAGAAGAATGGACCTTTTAAAACAATTTATGAGTTTGCTGAGCGAATAGATTTCTCTAGTGTCAATCGAAAAGCTTTTGAAAGCTTGGCATTGAGTGGTGGCTTTGATAGTTTTGATATTCCACGCGAGAGCTATTTCGCTATGAATAATAAGGGAGAGATGTTCCTTGATACATTGGTACATTATGGTCAGCTCTTCCAAAGAGAACAGTCGGAAGTTGCTAATTCTCTCTTTGGTGGTGAGGATGCAGTTGAGATAGCAACACCTCCGGTACCAAAATCAGAGCCTTGGAGCAATATTGAACGTTTGAATAGAGAACGTGACTTGGTGGGTATTTATCTGTCAGCTCATCCATTGGATGACTATAGTGTCATCCTAAATTCTTTGTGCAATACACATTGTAGTGAGTTGGACAATAAAGATGAACTTACTCAAAAGGCAGATATAATCCTCGGAGGTATTGTGACAGGTGTGAAGTCAAAATTTACCAAGAATGGAAAACCTTGTGGTTTTGTTACTATTGAAGACTTTGAAGGTTCTGGTGAGTTGGCTTTCTTTGGTGAAGACTGGGGTAAATGGCAGGGTATGTTGACCGAAGGATGTATCGTCTATGTGACAGCAAAATGTCAGCAGCGTTATCGAGACAGCAATTACTACGAAATGAAAATTCAGAACATAGAATATATGCAGACCGTGAAGGATAATCGAATAGAAAAGTTCACTATCGAGGCTGATAGTGATGCTATTGATGAGGCTGTTGTTACTGATATTCAGACAATTCTAGATGATCCCCGACAGGAAGAAGGTAAAACGCAACTATATTTCCAGATAAGGGATGTTGAGACAAAGACGATTATTCTCCTACGTGCAAACAATCGTACGATAAGTTTGAGTAAGAGTCTTGTTCAATATATTGAGGGTAATCCAAAGATGGATTATCACATTAACTAAATATTGGCATAATGTTTGCTAATAAAATAATAAATAGTTATCTTTGCAATTAATAATTTAGAAACAAAAAGAAAATAAAATGGAAGTTAAAATCACAACTGACAATTTTGAGAGTTATAAGAATGGCGAATTGCCATTAGTTGTTGATCTTTGGGCAACTTGGTGTGGTCCTTGCCGTATGGTTGGTCCTATCATTTCAGAATTGGCCAATGATTACGATGGCAAGCTAGTTGTTGGCAAATGTGATGTAGAGGAAAATGACGATATCGCCATGGAATTTGGTGTTCGTAATATTCCTACTATCTTGTTCTTCAAGGGTGGCGAGTTGGTAGACAAGTTTGTTGGTGCTGCTTCTAAGGAAACCATTGAGGAAAAGTTCAAGGCATTACTTTAATTATTAGTGATTATATAAAAAAGGGCAGACTGTCAAATTGTCTGCCCTTTTTTGTATCTAGATGTAATGTGACTAGAATTCGATAATTCTGCTGCCATCTTCTTCTGCAGAGATTGTAACCTTTGTTGCATCTTCAGGAAGAATTTCCTCAATCAATTCCGGCCATTCCAAGAAGCAAAGATTTCCGCTATAGAAATAATCCTCACAACCCATATCGAAGGCTTCTTCCAATTTCTTGATTCGGTAGAAATCGAAATGGTAAATAGGATTTTCCTCTCTGTCAGTGTATTCATTTACGATAGCGAAAGTAGGTGAGGTGATGACGTCATCTACACCAAACTCCTCGCATAGAGCCTTGACAAAGGTTGTTTTACCAGCACCCATCTTTCCATAGAAAGCGAAAACTTTGCTGTTACCCATATTGGCAATAAACTCTTTTGCTGCCTCATGGATATTTTCCAATGAATCAATTTTTATTCTCATATCTTGTTCGTTTTATTGTTCTCTTATCTCTTCCTTGGGTTAAGGGTTATTAATGGAATCAACATTTCTTCCATTGATATACCTCCATGCTGGAAGGTATCCTTATAATAGGATACATAGTAGTTATAATTATTAGGATAGGCGAAGAAACTGTCGCCTGTAGCAAAGACATAGGATGTACTCAGATTAGGAGTAGGCAGAAGCGCCTTGCTTGGTTCCTTAATAACGAATACTTCCTTAGCATTGTAGGCAAGATTCTTTCCTAGTTTGTATCTTAAATTGGTATTGGTATTTCTGTCGCCAATGATCTTAATAGGCTTAGAGGTACGAATACTTCCATGATCTGTGGTGATGAGGACTTTGTAGTCACTTTGGGAAAGTAACTTGAATACATCTGACATAACAGAATGGCGTAGCCAACTTGTGGTGATACTTCGGTAAGCCGATTCGTTGTTTGCCAACTCTCTCACCATCTTCGACTCTGTTCTAGCATGTGAAAGCATATCTACAAAGTTCACAACCAGCACATTCAAATCATTGTTCTTAAGTTCATTGAATTTCTCAAGGAACTTATTGGCGGCAGAGGAATCGTTGATTTTATGATAGCTGAATGAATTGTGACGGCGGTATCTGTCTAATTGAGTTTGAATTAATGGACCTTCATTCAGATTCTTTCCTTCTTCCTCATCTTCGTCAACCCATAACTCGGGGAACATCTGAGCAATCTTGTTTGGCATCAGACCACTGAATATAGCATTTCTTGCATATTGTGTAGCGGTAGGGAGAATGCTCATATACATGTCCTCCTCTATATCAAAGAGGTCGCCAATCTCACTGGCAAGCATTTTCCATTGATCCCATCGGAAGTTATCTATCACAATTAGAAATACTTTTTCTTCTTTGTCTAAGGTCGGGAATACCTTGCTCTTAAAGATGTTTGGACTCATCAATGGCATATCCTCGTTGGTTGTCCTGCCAGGGGTGGCTAGTTGGTCCATCCAGTTGAGGTAATTGCGTGAGATATACTTTGTGAATCCGTTATTGGCTTCCTCCTTTTGCATTTGTAGCATTTCCGTCATACTACTATCAGTGCTGCTGAGTTCTAATTCCCAACGTACCAAACGCTTATAAACGTTCATCCAGTCTTGGCTGGTTTTACAGTCAGAAATCTGCATGGCGATTTGCTGGTAATCCTGTTGATAACCACTTTGGGTAACTTCTGTGATGATTTCCTTCTGATGGATGTTCTTCTTCAAACTCAGAAGTATCTGATTTGGGTTGACTGGCTTTATAAGATAATCGGCAATTTTACTTCCGATAGCTTGGTCCATAATATTTTCCTCCTCACTCTTGGTACACATCACAACAGGAGTGGCAGGTTGAATATCCTTGATTTGCTGAAGTGTTTCCAATCCACTCAAGCCAGGCATCATCTCATCTAGAAGGATGAGATCTAAAGTCTGCTGTCGGCAATAGTCGATAGCATCTGATCCATTGCTGGCAGTAACTACTTCATATCCTTTTTTTTCAAGGAAAATGATGTGGGCTTTGAGAAGTTCTATCTCATCATCTACCCATAGTATTTTTCCGTTACTCATATACTAAAATCCTTCTAAATCATAATATTCATCTTCAAGATCGAAACTTTTAGGCTGTAGAGGCTTCTTGTTTTCTTTCTTGACATTCTTGTTGTTTTCTGATCCAAAGCCTTGGTCGAAATAGATACCAGTGTTCTCTTTCTTTGTTTCCTTCTTTGGCTCTTGTTTGACTGGAGTTTTAGGTGCCGACTTGCTAGTTGCTTTTGACTGGGTAGTCTTTCCTGAAACTTTATTATTTGCTGCTTTTCCTGCTGCTGCGTTAGGAGTAGTTGCAGTTTTACTTGTTGTATTCTTTGTGGTAGCAGTCTTCTCTGTGGAGGAGTAATCGATTGTGAAACCATTGCCATCGATTGACTCCTTCTTTTCAGGCTGTTTATTTGAATTTTTCTGCTCTGCTTTTCTGCTTTCTGTTGTTTTTTTCTCAACAGGTTTATTTTCAGCAGGTATTGCAATGCTTATTCCCTCTTCAGCTTTCTTTTTTGTTTCCTCTTTTGGAATCTCAAGAGTGGTAGTTTCTGTTGAAGGCTTGTCATTATTCTTCTGGATGGTAGTTTCCTTTCCTGAAGGTATAATGAATCCATCTTCCTCTGCTTTCTTATTTGTCGAAGTTTTCTTTTCTGATGGAATTATAAAACCATCTTCTTCTTTCTTCTTGTTTGTAGAAGTTTCCTTTTGCGATGGGATAATGAATCCTTCATCCTTTTTCTCTATGGATTTTTCTGCAGAAATAACAGTTGTGGTTTCATCCACGTTGTCTTTCTTTTTTGCTTCTTTTTCAGCAGGAATCTCAAAAGCATCCTGTTGGGTTGAAGGCTTTGCTGGAGACTCTGCAGGTATGTCCATAACATTCTTGTTGCTTTCTGATTTCTTTTCTGGAGTGAGAGGATTCATCTCAAATCCATTATCGAAAGGTGTATTCTCGAATGAATTGTCTATATCTTCTGGGGTTGGATCCTTTTCCTTCTCAATAGAGATTTCCTCAGGTTCTGTCAGCAAACGGTAGGTGCTAACTTTAAGTGGTGCAAAGTGCTGGGTATAGAATTTCTCATAATCATTGTAAGAGAATCGACTTCCTAAAAGTTCTAGGTTTGGTTCACTTATTACATAGGTACGACTCTTTCCTAGTAGTTGGGTAACACTAGTCTGCTGATGGAAGATTCTTGCATATTCCAATGCCTCATCAAAATTACGGAAACCAGCAATGAACATTCTGTGAAGTCCATTCTGCTCATCGATGTTGATATCAAAATTGCGAACCAGATAGGTGGTGAAATTGAACCTTGCCAAATTGAACAGTAATTTATTCTCATCCACAGAGTCTGGCTTGTAGACTATCATGAAACGGAAGTTGGCATTACGCTCATTTGAGAATTGCATCTTAGCGAGATCGGCACTATCTGTTAGAGCCTCGCTTCGTTGATCCCAAACATTCTCAAGGTCAAACTTTCCGCCATGTAGCTGTTTGCCGGCATTTACACCGTTAATAATCATACCTGCCAGTTCGCTGATTCTACTCTCAGGATATTTCTCTACAACTATCTTCATGTCTTCAAGACAGCCATTTGCGTCCCCATTGTTGAGTTTGCTCAAGCCTCCGATGAAGAGGAACTTGTCTCGATTTGCTCCCATAGGGAAACGGTCACGGGATAGTTTGCTGTTTGTGGAAACAACTTCGTAGTTGCCTGCCTTGAAAGCTTCATAAGTAGCAGCATAGATGGAGTCTTCGATATGCACACCAAATTTGGCATTCTCGGTAAAGTATGGATCTGTCAGTAATGTTGTCCATTCACTCTTTGGAAAGTCTTTCTTTAATTTGTCGATGTAGCTCTCGGCGAGGTCGGTTTGATTCTTCCTCATATAGAGGAGGTATAGGTGGTAGTATGCTTCGTCGATATGCTCATAGTCGGAGTAGCTGTCTACTAGTCGCTTGAGTGATTTTTCACTTAAGGAAAGATTATCCAGTTTGTCCTTGAAAATCACGCCAGAATGGAATAGACCATCTTCGAGAATCTTATTACTCTCCTGAAGTTGTTCTTCTGTGAAAGGTATTTGAGCAAGATAGTATTCTCGTTTATGTGGATCATTCTGTGCAGACTCATTGATTTGCGCCAAAGAATCTTCCTTTGCGGCTGCATGTGCAAGTGAATCTCGCATAGCATCCGTCATTTCCTCTGCTCCGGCAGAATGACTAACTACTGTTTTGTTGTTTCTCTGCCAGTTATCAATATTCTCACGTTTACCCCAAAGTTTTTGGAATTGTGCCTTGCCTCTTGATACTGCCATTGGATTATAAAAATACCAGATACCATTATTCTCCATAGAATTCATTGGAGATTGTGGCTTCTTGATAGTTTGACTGAAATCCTCGCCCTGGTTTTGGCTTAGGTTATCTTCAGCATCCTGTTTGCGCTGTTCTTTTTCCTTTTCTTTAAGTGCTTTTATTACACGGTCGATAGCCAGATTACGGTCTCTTTCCGGCATTTTAGAAAGTTCCTGCAAGGAATCCTGCAAGTGGACTGCATCTGTATAAGGGACGAGTTCGTCAAGCACTTTCGAACGATTGGATAGTTGTTCGTAGTCCTTGCGGTCCTTGTCCAACAATCCAATAGCTTCGCCATAGCATCGTTTGGCATCGCTATATTTTTCTTTTTCCCAATAGATATCTCCAAGGTGTAACAGTAAAACACCCTTCTCGATGCCCGAGCGGGTAGCTTTCTTGTTTCCCTGTTCATAAGCGGCGATGGCTGCTGTAGTGTCTCTTTGAGCCAAGTAGATATTTCCGAGTGCATAGTAAATCTGATCGAGATAATCCTTGTTGTTATCTGATCGTGCCATGCGCTTCAGAGTGTTAATCATCTGTTTGGTTTTAGTACTTGAAAGAACTTCGGTCATGGAGATGCGCGCATTGAACTCCAGCTCATAAGGAGGGTTCAGGCGAATAACATGCTTGAATGCCTTGTAAGCTTCTTCCTTATGTCCAAGTGCTGCTTGAATTTGTCCCATCAAGTACCATTCGCGTGCCTTTTGCTTTCTACGCATTTCGTAGCCAATGACTTTGCGAAGATATGGAATGGCTTTTTCGAATTCCCCCGTATGCAGATAGTAGTCGGCATAGGTGTAGTCCCATTCCTTCTGTGCTTTCCAGTGAATGGAATCACGCTGCATATTTCGAATAACATCCTCGGCATCATACAGCCAGTCTTGTTCGATATAGCATTTTGCCAACCATGCCCTCGCCTTACCATAGATGGCAGGTTGGGTAGAATAAAGTCGGCTCATGTAGGCGAAGGTTGAGGCAGCATCCTCAAAATCACCTTTATGAAATTGCGATCTTCCCATCAGCAGCCAAGCCTTCCATAGGAAAGGGTTGTACTCCTTGCGGTTGAGCCATTCAGTTTCCTTTTCAGTTTTCTTTCGGCTCTTATCCCATACGGGGCGTCGCTTAATACTATGTTGATGGATGGCTTTCTCGCATTTCTCGATGGCACGTTCAAAGTTGCTCTTGCCAAGTTCCTTGCTTTCCTTGTTGCTTACTGTATAGAGTGGAATGATTTCTGTAAAATTATCCTTGTTACTCTGTTCCTTCTCCAGTGAACCGTCGATATAGGCCAGACTTCCATTATAATAGGTATTATAACGTGCATTGAAGGAGTGCCACCATCTGCTGCCAGAGGTGTTCTTCTGTGTAGAGCAACCTGCGATAAGGAGCATTCCCATTATCACAAGTGCCCAAAAGTTATAATATCTATTTTTTCTCACTTTATCCTTCAATCATCATTACGAGTTCATCCTTCAGTTGGTTGGGAATATTGATTCCTCTTAGTATCAAACTGCGGTTCCATCCTTTCGCCTCACCAGGTTTCAGGGTATAGAGAACTTCTGAGAATATTTCTACTTCCTCGTCTGTATAGGATTCTGCTGGACGACCTTTGAATTCGTCCAGTTCCTCGTCGTCATAATATTCGATATCTTTTGTGGATGCTTCCATCATACATTCCTGTTCGCATCTAGGATCTTCACCGCTGCACGTAGAACAGCTGGTTGAACTCGACTGTACCACATCTGGTTCACCTTCTTTTTTCTTTGAAAAGAGGGTGAGGATAGCGGCAATTATTCCTAGTGAGACAAGGGATAGAAAGAGGTATAGCATACGCTTATTCTTCGGTAATGGTGAATCCTGCCTTCTTCAAATCTTCCCAGAAATGTGGATAGGATTTGCTTACTACTTCAGGGTTGTTAATTCTAAGTCCTGGGTATTTGATGGCAGCTGGTGCAAAACTCAATGCCATTCGATGATCCTCATAGGTGTCAATAGGTTCCATAGAGGCATCACATCTCTCGCCGTCCCAGTAAAGGGTGTCGTTGTTTTCGTCGTGAATAACGTAGCCGAGTTTCTTAAGCTCGTTCTCCAATGCCACAATACGATCGGTTTCCTTAATTTTCAGACTCGATAATCCTACAAATCTGAACTTGATGTTGAGCATACAGCAGGCAACAACAAAAGTCTGAGCCAGATCAGGAGAACCTGTGAAATCATATTCTAATCGTGGCAAAGGATGTTTGTTTACAGATATTTCCACTGTGGTTGGTACTCCTTGATTTGTAGTGGAAAATGCGGTCTTTACTCCGAGCAAACTAGAGATGTATCTTACTACAGAATCGCCCTGCTTAGAGAAATCCATCAAGCCCTCCAATTCCACGTGCGAGTCTCTGTCGGCCAATAATGCTATAATTTCATACCAGTAGGAAGAACCACTCCAGTCGTTTTCGATGAGGTATTCGCGGTTTTTGTAAGGCTGAGGCTTTACGGTGATAGTATCGACATCCGACCATTCCGCATCAGCACCAAACTCTTTCATTGTCCATAGAGTGAGGTCGATATATGGGCGGGAAACAATTTGTCCGGTGAGTTTCAGTTCAAGTCCTTTTTTCAGAACAGGACCAATCATCAACAGTGCTGAAATATATTGCGAACTTACATTTCCTTCAATTTCCAGATGGCCACCCTCTAATGTGTGCCCCTTTATTCGTAGAGGAGGAAATCCTTCTTCTCCAACATATTCGATGTCGGCACCTAGATAGTGAAGGGCATCCACTAGCACGCCGATAGGGCGGTGTTGCATTCTTTCTGTGCCGGTGATGATATGCTCCCCTTCGTTTACCGAGAGATAAGCAGTCATAAATCGCATAGCTGTTCCGGCTGCTTTGATATTGATAGTCTCAGGCATATTCTTTAGTGCCTCGATGATTACTTCGGTATCATCGCAGTCGCTTAGGTTTTCTGGAATGATGTTACCCTTTGAGAGAGCATAGATTACCAATGCTCTATTGCTGATACTTTTAGATGCTGGCAACTTGATGCTTGCCTCGATTTTCTGCGGTGCAGTTATTTTATATGTCATCTTTATTTTTAATATTTTACTAATGTTTATGATAAATCATAAATAGCAACATTTGATTACTATTCTCTGATATTAACAGGCAGTTCCAGCACTCCCTGGGCATCTGCCGCTCTGGTACCCTTAGCTTTATTGACGTTGTTGATTTTTGGACCAGGTATCAATGGACTATAATATAGAGTATGTCTTACTCGCTTTTTCTGGTCCTCGGTGAATACGTCTGAATTATTGAAGGAATAGTCCATTAAGTTATGAGCGTCGAAAATAGCGCCATCGCAACTTTTACGTTTCACCAAGTTATAATAATCATTGAGGGTGATTACCATCTTTCCTCCAACAAATTCTCTGAATCTTCGAATAGAGTCAAGATAGACTCCTTCTTCATGTTCGTATTCCTTTTTGTTGTAGTCTTTCGTGTCGTCACAATAATCGCTGTTGAAGCAGTCGTCCATCGTCTCACCCTTTTCATTTTCTGTGAAAGCGTGAAGTAATCCCAAGTAGTGCCCCAACTCATGTGCCAGTGTTGCACTGATATCTACAACGCTTGAGTTTATAGATCTTTCAAGTTCTTTATTGCTTGTGAAGCGTTGTGAATCATTATATGAACTAGAATAATTGCTGTTTATTGTCACACAGTGGGTGCTTTTTAAATTTGTTTTTGTCAGAGAGTTGTATTTCGTGGAAGTAAGCCCATCAAGAGTCTGCTCTTTGTTGGTAAAAGGAAGATTTGATGCACCTAGCACGGTTCCACTTGTAGTATCGTTCTTGAAGGAGAATAAGAATACATTGATATAGTTGTTAGGGTCCCACAATAAGTCGGTGTGATTATCTGCCATAAACTTCTTGTAGGAAATAGAGTCCTCTGTGTATTTGATATATTCCACTCCTGGCTCCTTGAGTTTCTGTCCTTTTTCGTTGTGGGTAGCCATCACAAATTCCACATTCATATCCACACTCTCCTTGTTGTAGATGCCTCCCTTCCACAATTCGTTAACTCGTCCCAAAATGGTGCTTAGGCGTTGAGTTGTAAGTGTGTTCTTGTTGTCCATGTTGTCGTTGTAAATTACATGGAATATTACGGGTAATTTGTAATTGTAACTATCGGCATTCTCAAGAGTGATTACGTCGGAATCACGATCCTGATCATAATTCACGTCGATAGCAGATGTAACATTAGATTCAATAGAAAATCCTGTGCTGTCAGGACCGTCTTCTTTCGTACATCCTGATAGCAAGGTAATGATTAACAAGAAAAATATAAACGAATGTTTTTTCATTATTTTACACCTTATTATATATAGCTGCAAATTTAGTATAAAACTGCCAATTAGCAAAATAAAGAAATTCAAAAAAATGTAATATTTTCGATTATATTTTACGTTTCCGTATCTTTTTATTAATTTAGCCAAAAATAATGGTCATCTATGAAAAAATATGCGATTGTACTCTTGATTCTTTTCGCTTTTGTTACGTCTTCCATAGCACAAATAGCCCATCAGCGTTATTCGATAGCCTATAAAAAACAGCATTTGCTTCTGCAACAGAACGATGAAATAAATGTTGTTGATATTGATGTGGAATGGCCTGAACTATTAGCTTGTGACCGCGTGTGGAAGTTAAAGAAGCAACTGCTGAATGTTGCTTTTGAATCTAGCGATTCTGTTTTCTCTTCGGCTTTCGCTAAATACGTGAGTGACTTGGGTAGTCCTGTAACTGGAACTTTCAAGGAGACTCCTGATGATGATAAGTTCTCCTACTAAAGTTTCCCACTTGCCATTTTACCGGCTTTCGCGAATAATCAAACATTGCAATATACTGATTGACAATCTATTAACATTTCG
>CAJOPE010000082.1 GCA_905236815.1 uncultured Prevotella sp.
GAACTCTCAGTTCGCTCAGCCATTGTTCGAGTTCTCTGGTGCTTGCTCTGGTTGTGGTGAGACTCCTTACGTTAAGTTGATTTCTCAGCTCTTCGGTGACCGTCAGATGGTTGCTAACGCTACAGGTTGTTCTTCTATCTACTCAGCATCTGTTCCTGCTACTCCATATACAACCAACGCTAAGGGTCAGGGTCCTGCATTCGACAACTCTTTGTTCGAGGACTTCTGCGAGTTCGGTCTTGGTATGGCAATGGGTAACAAGAAGATGAAGAGCCGTATCGTTGAGTTGCTCAACCAGGCTAAGGAATCTGACAAGGCTTCTGAGGCTTACAAGGCTGCTGCTGACAAGTGGATCGCTGCTAAGGACGATGCAGATGCTTCTAAGGAGGCTGCTGCTGAACTTAAGCCATTGATCGCTGCAGCTGCTGCTGATGGTTGTGAGATTAACAAGGAGCTCAAGACTCTTGATCACTATCTCGTTAAGAGAAGTCAGTGGATCATCGGTGGTGATGGTGCTTCTTACGATATCGGTTACGGCGGTCTCGACCACGTACTTGCTTCTGGCGAGGATATCAACATCTTGGTTCTTGATACTGAGGTTTACTCTAACACAGGTGGTCAGTCTTCTAAGTCTACACCAATCGGTGCTATCGCTCAGTTCGCAGCATCAGGTAAGCGTGTAAGCAAGAAGGATCTTGGTTTGATGCAGGCTACTTATGGTTATGTTTACGTAGCACAGGTTGCTATGGGTGCAGACCAGGCTCAGACATTGAAGGCTATCCGTGAGGCAGAGTCTTATCCAGGTCCATCACTCGTTATCGCTTATGCTCCATGTATCAACCATGGTATTAAGGGTAAGGATCCAGATGGTAAGGGCAAGCGTTCAATGAACCGTTCACAGCACGAGGAAGAGCTCGCTGTAGAGTGCGGTTACTGGCACTTGTGGCGTAACGACCCACGTCTTGCAGCTGAGGGTAAGAACCCATTCCAGCTCGACTCTAAGGAGCCTAACTGGGATAACTTCCGCAACTACTTGATGGGTGAGGTTCGTTTCGCATCTCTTGCTAAGGCATTCCCTACAGAGGCTGAGGAGCTTTATGTAGCTACTCAGGAGAGCGCTTTGAAGCGTTACAAGTCTTACATCCGCAAGAGCAAGGAAGACTGGAGCGAATAATCTCTGACAGTTTAATCGCCTCTATCTCTTAGAAAGAGGATTGATTACACTATAATATAAAGGATGGATTCAAAAATGAATCCATCCTTTTTTTGTATATTTGTCGAAATACTATCGGTTCTAAACCATAAATAAGCTACGAATAAAAAAATTCAAATAGTTTTTAAGATTAAATGAGTTTGAAACAAATAATTTAGTATCTTTGCAGAAAATTATTTAATTAAACATTTTATAAATCATCTATAGTAATTTGATTTACCATAATTAAGAAAAATATGAAGAAAGTATTTATGGCCATCGCAGCTTGCAGCCTTCTTTTGGCTAGCTGTGGCAACAAAACCGACAACGCAGCTTCTACAACAGAAACAAATGACTCTGTAGCAGCTATCGACTCTGTAGCTAACCTTACACCAGCATCTCAAAAGACTGTTGACAACCTTACTGCTGAACTCGAGAAAGCAGTTCAGTCTAAGGATCAGAAAGCTACTATTGTGACTCTTGCAAATATGCAGACAATTTATAAGAACCTCGTTACATCCAATAAATTAGAGGAGGCTGAGTCTTATGGTTCTGCTATCAAGGCATTTATCAATAAAAACGCTGAAGCGCTGAAGAGTGTTGCTAATGGCAATGCTACTATTGGAAGTTTGATTTTGGGTATCCAGAACCTTCCTACTACTGCATCAACAACTGCAGATGAGGCTAAGGCTGCTGTTGCTTCTGATGTTGTGGCACTCGCCTCTCCTACTGTTGCTAACGGAGTAACAGCTATCGAGACTGCCGAGGCTGCTGCCGAAGCTATCAAGAATGCTCCTGCTGCAGTAAAGAATGCTGCCGAGAATGCTGCTGTAACAGCTGTTAACAATGCAAAGACTACCGCTGAAACTGCTGCAAACAATGCTAAGACTGCTGCCGAGAACAAGGTAACCAGCGAGGTTAACAAGGCTGCAACAAAGGCTAACAATGCTGTAACAACTGCTCAGCAGAAGGCTAACGAGAGTGTTACTAAGGCTCAGAACAAGGCTGCAGAAAAGGTAACCAACGCTCAGAATAAAGCTAACGCTGCTGTTAACGATGCTGCCAATAAGGCTCTTAAAGGCATCGGTCTTCAGTAATTCGAATGAACAGGGTGCAATTTATTGAGTGATTGCTTTATTTTTGTACCGATAAGATAATACTACTGTCACACATTTCGCAACTATTGAAAAGATAGTGAGATGTTGTGACAGTATTTTTTTTGCTTCTTAACTAGAAGAACAAAACAGCAGAAACATCAATGATTTTGAAGTCTGTTTCTAACCCTATCATTTATTGAAGCTAAATGCACCATTTAGAGGTCGTAAACCGTCGGTTTAGACCAGCTAAACGGTGGAGTTAGCTTTTTTAACAATTCAACTCTATTTCTTCGACGAAAACAATAGTTGGTATAAAACGGAACAACACATAAGGTTTTGTCAAATAAAACCTTATGTGTTGCTATAAAATAGACTATGTATTATCCAATAACTATGTCTATATTTAACTTTCTGAATTAATTCCAATCGCTCAAATTTGCTTCCTTCTCTACTCGCTTCTCCACTTCATCTGGAAGCTGAGAGAAAAAGTCGTAACCTGTAATGCGCTCGACTTCATCTACACTGTTGACATAGGCATCTTTCGGACGATTACCCTCTGTATTTCGATAGATAAAACCAATCGCCTTTGGTTTTCCTCCTTCTCGGCAAAGCACAACCTTAAAGAAAGCTTCAGGAACCATCACTTTGTGAGTACCAATACGCTTATGCTTATTGCCAATAAAAATAGGACCACAAACGATGTCAACACTTCCATATTTCTTAGCCCACTTTCTACACTGGTTCTCCATCTCATTCCAGTCACCAGTATTCAAATTATGATTTTGCGGACACATATTTGACATCAAGAAGGATTGCTCCTGTGCTAACTGACTCCACTTGTTATCGCCTGATGGACACATATGTCCCCTGTCATAGCCACTTCGGTTATAATCATAGGTGTTCACCCAAGGACGTGGGGTATCTTCATCCTCATGAAACTTAATGCCCTCGCGCTTGTATGGTCCTGTAACATGATCGGCTGTAAGATGCCATGCCACCCAGTTTGGAATGCCCTTCTCGCTATTATAAGAACATATATATGCGTGGCGATACAGAATAAGTTCTGAAATATCTTTTCGCTCCTTTGGAGTAAGGATGCTAGATGATAGTTGAGAAGTTGAAGTTTTTTTCTTTTTAGAAGAAGTCTCACTCTCCTTAGCAGAAGACTGTTCCTTGGTCAATTCATTATTAATAGCTTTAACCTCTCGGGATATCGTTTTTACATTATTCTCGATTTTGCGAAGTTTATGTTCTACCGCGTTGGCTTTCTCAAAATAATCACACGAACTCAATGTTAAGAGTAGTGTAAATAATAAAATGCTATATTTTTTCATAGCTGCAAAGGTACTACTTTTTAAGGAAACAAACAAATTCCTTAAAAAGTAATCTTCCTAGCTATTTCACCCTTGACGCTTCATTCTCTTTATTGCCCAAAGCCAATAGAAAAGAAGCAGAGGATAACCGATAAAATAAAGACTACTAATGCTGAAAACTACATAATCAACAGCGCATACACCTACTAGTCCACCCATATAAAGCAGTCCATCAGCAATCGGTAATTTATGATATACTTCATCCAGACAAGCTATAAATACGATAAGCAAAAGCCATACACTTGCAAGGAAGAATCCAAGGATATGAGGTACTGCCATCGGATTAAGTGTTGGATGGTAATAGAATTGCCGCCACATATCCGGCCAGAAAGTCTGAATAGTTGCGTAGAAAGTGGCACTGGTAGCCACAATCAGCACAAGAGCAGTAGGATAAGGTGAATCTATATCGTTGAAATGAACTAGATATCCCCCTTTCGAAACCGTTTTCTTCAGGAAATATGCCATACTTATCACCAGCACTACTATGAGGAAAATAAGCAAGTGAATATCGCTGAAGGTTGAAATAAACTGCGAGATAGGATCATCAGGAACCACACTCGGCAAAAGCTTCGACTCATGAATCCAGCCAAATTCTGAATTAACAGTAGCTAGTTGAATCCAAACAGAATCAATAGAATCCTGCGGCATCATGCGAATATCCGCTACTACCAACAAGGAATGTTTCTTCACAGCAAACGAATCAACGAGCATTCCACTCATCAATTCCTCAGGCAACTGACGCAGTAATTCTAACGAATCTTTCTTTACAACAAAATTATACTTATAAGTATAATGATGTTTTGAAGAAAAGGAAATAGAATCGAGTTGACGGTCATTGTACTCAATCAGAGCATCATGCTGCTGATGCTTCTGATTGTGTGGATGATAACAACTGTCAAATGACAACAAGGTTATCATCAAGACTAGTATTGCGATATATTTCCTTTGCTTCATGGTTGTTCTCTCACATTTTTCGCTAACGAGTTCTACAACTCAGCAACAATATCCATCTGGCATTCAGCACATTTGAACTCCAGACGGAACTTTCTACCATCAGGCAATTGCAAGCGAAGAGGTTCTTTCCATGTAGGCTTCTTACCTCCACGCTTCACACAGTAGCCCAAGCTATAGCGAATACAATGACGACACTGCATTATCAGATTTTCTTCCTGTTGAAGGGCTTCCTTATCCATCACCTCAAATGCAGGACGAATATCCTTCATTCCTTGTTCCTGATAAAAATCACGGGCAAGTGGGTTACTGATATTGTATAGATAGGAATATTTTTGATATTCTGGCTGCCAGTTTAAGGAAGTTCTTTCTATGCTTACCTTTTCAGTAGCCTTATTCATAGATGGTTGAGCCTCCAGTGCAGATAGTGCCTCAAAAGCATCCCTTCGTAAATCTGCCAGTAAACTGCTTGGAATAAAATACTGGTCTGCGCCCTCCTCTATCTCAATATGCTGAGCCTCATAAATCGTATTACCCAACTTACTTAACTGTCGGAGAATATTCTCCTTTTGAGGCTTTTTCGCAGGCTGATGTTCAAAAACAATTGAGCTCTCTGCCCTCTGATAAGAAGCAGGATGACGAACTACAAGTTTAAATCCCTCCTCTGTCAAGCCAAAAGCCATATCAACTGGCAACTTTCTTTCGGCTGTCTTACCAGATAAGATTTTATCGAAAGCCTCATCGTGACTGCGATAGAGTTTCATCCCTGGCTTCAACCCCTGAGGCATACGGAATGGGAATATACGATTACCAACAGCCTTATTAACTCGGAAGCCCACCAATGCGGCATCCCCCTCACCAGCAACAGGATTCAGATAGCAAAGACCATCGCCATTTGCAAAACTGGCAGTACCAGCCACATTGAAACTGTCACGACGAATTTCCTTCACTCTTCCAACATATTCACCCAATGCCTTTGGAGTGTCAAAATTAGCAATCTGTGGCTGACGTCCATTGGCAAAATAAGTGGTGTAACCTCGGTTAAAAGTCTTTGCAAGGTCCGGTTCAAATTCATAGTGAACACTTCCTCTCGAAGCACGGCAATACTCATTCGGACGGTGTTTTACAATCTCATCCAACTTCTTGCTATAGGCAGCCACCACATTCTTTACATAATCAGCATCCTTCAGTCTGCCCTCAATCTTGAAGGCACTTGCTCCTGCATCCGCCAAGTCCTCAAGATTCTCAATCTGACACATATCCTTCAAGGAAAGCAGATGGCGCTGATGCTCAATTGTGCGGCCATTATCATCCTTCAGGTCAAATGCCAGACGGCAGAACTGTGCACATTCCCCTCGATTGGCAGAACGTTGGAAACAATACTGCGAGGCATAGCATACACCCGAATAGCTCACACAGAGCGCTCCATGTACAAAAGCCTCCAATTCTACTTCAGGATTCTTCTCGTGAATCTCGCGAATCTCCTCCAATGACAACTCTCTTGCCAAAACCACTCTGTCAAAACCCAGGGAACTCAACCATGCCACCTTTTCTGATGTTCGGGTATCACACTGCGTAGAAGAATGCAGACTGAGCTTAATGTCCTCCTCTTTAAGAGCTTTTAATATACCCATATCCTGTACAAGAATGGCATCAACACCTATTTCCTGCAGATTGCGGATGAGTGATAAAGTATCTTCTACTTCGTCCTCGTAAACTATAGTGTTCACGGTTACGTGAACTGCAGCACCATACTGGTGAGCATAGTCGCATAAGGTTTTAATATCCTCGAGCGAATTGCCAGCTGCGGCACGTGCGCCATGATGACTGGCACCTATATAAACAGCATCAGCACCGTGGTCGATAGCCGCGATGCCAACTTCCAGATTTTTAGCTGGAGCTAATAATTCAAGTTTTCTCATACACTACTTAATGTCGTCAATATTGTAAGGCGTTTCCTGATAAACATAATAGTTAAGCCAATTCGTATAGAATAGATTGGCAGCCGAACGCCAAGTCACCATTGGTACCTGCTTTGGATCATCGTGCATATAATAATGCTCAGGCATCTCCACATCATCACGTTTTCCCAAATCACGCTTATATTCCTTATCAAGCGTATCTGGATTATATTCTAGATGCCCGAGGATATAAAATTCTCGACCTTCACGCGATTCAACGATACTCACGCCAGCTTCCTCAGATTCCGCAATAATATTTAATGAATCCACCTTGTCGATATCCTCCTTATGTACCTCCATATGTCGACTGTGAGGCATTTGAAATACGCTGTCAAAACCTCGGAAGATAGGAAGCTGTTCGTCATCAGGAAGTGTTGGATAAACTCCAAACTTCTTCTTTGGCAACTTATATTTTGGAATACCATAGAAATGATAAAGTGCTGCCATAGCCCCCCAACAGAGATAAAGCGTACTCTCAACATGCGTGCGCGCCCAATCAAATACGCCCTTGATTTCTTCCCAATAGTCCACATCCTCAAATGGAATATCCTCAACTGGAGCGCCTGTGACTATCATTCCATCAAACTTATGCTGCATCAACTCGGCAGCATCACGATAGAACATCATCATATGCTCAATAGGAGTATTCTTTGAAGTATGCGTCTTCAGTTTCATAAAATAAACCTCCAACTGCAAAGGGGTATTCGAGAGCAGGCGAATAAGATCTGTCTCAGTTGTCACCTTCATCGGCATCAGATTCAAGATCACAATGCGAAGCGGACGCACGTCCTGACTATGGGCGCGTGTCTCATCCATAACGAAGATATTTTCTTTCTTCAGTAGATCAATTGCTGGAAGTCTATCGGGTAATCTTAATGGCATTTCTAAATATCCTTTCTTTAACTCTTAAACTATTGGCAAAGATAATCATTTTTCCTCTAATAATAAAGTTATCCAAGGAAAACATTATAAAGAAAGAAAATATACCCATTTGTTTACATGAATATACCATAACTTTGCTATCAAAAAAAATTGCTTCTCTGCAATAAAGCAAAGAAGCAACTTATCTATTTTTAGGTTTTTAATTACCAAAGTTTCAAGCGTTCAGTTTCAGGAATGAACATCTTATCACCCTGCTTTACTCCAAATGCCTCATACCAGGCATTAATGTGAGGAAGTGCGCCATTTACACGCCACTCACCAAGAGCATGTGGGTCAACTTTTACACGACGGCGAATCTCCTGGTCTGTGATATTCTGTCCCCAAACACCTGCGTATGCAACGAAGAAACGCTGTGCAGGAGTAAGACCATTCAAGTTCTTTGCCTTCTTTGCACCTGTTGCATTCTGGAAAGCTTTGAAAGCAACCTCAAGACCTCCGTGGTCGGCAAGGTTCTCACCAAGAGTGAACTTACCATTGCTGTGAAGACCTGGCAACACCTCGATATTGTCGAAGAACTTAGCATAGAGATCAGCACGCTGCTTGAAATTCTCTGCATCACTCTCTGTCCACCAGTCCTTCAAGTTACCATCAGCATCATACTGACGGCCCTGATCGTCAAATCCGTGAGTCATCTCATGACCAATAACTACACCGATAGCACCATAATTGAATGCCTCATCAGCCTTAGGATCGAAGAATGGATACTGAAGAATACCTGCAGGGAAACAAATCTCATTTGTAGTTGGATTGTAGTAGGCATTCACTGTCTGAGGAGTCATGTGCCACTCATCTCTATCTACAGGCTGACCAGCCTTCTTTGCAATATGATCATCGTGAGAGAAATGACGGCAAGCCAATACATTCTCGTAGAAACTCTTGCTAGGATCGATAGTCAAAGAGCTGTAGTCCTTCCACTTGTTAGGATAACCTACCTTTACATAGAACTTGTCGAGTTTATTGTGAGCATTAGCCTTTGTTTCATCGCTCATCCATGTCTGGGCATCAATGCGCTGACCAAGACTAACCTGAAGATTCTTGATAAGAGCCTCCATCATCTTCTTTGAAGTCTCAGGGAAGTAACGCTTGCAGTAAATGTTACCAAGTGCCTTGCCCATCTGCGCATCTACCTGATTGGTAGCACGCTTCCAGAGAGGGAAGTCTTCCTTACGACCACTGATAGTCTTGCCGAAGAAATCGAAATTAGCCTCACGAATCTCATCAGTAAGATAGCTTGCTGAGTTCTGGATAACATCCCATGCCATCAAGGCACGAATCTCGTCAGCAGTCTGCAACTGAAGAATCTGATTCAAGCCCTGGAAGAAAGCAGGCTGACCCACGATCATTTCCTGGATATACTCGCTCTTTACGCCTTCAGCATTTGACATAGCCTCCAAAGGAATAGCAGGATAGTTGCTCTGGAACTCCTTCAAGGTCATCTTGTTGTAGTTTGCCTGAGGATCACGCAACTCTGTATTGCTCTTTGAGATCAAGGCAAGGATCATCTCCTGACGATAGATTGCCTCGGCGCTCTTCTCTGACTCGCTATTGCTGAAGCCATAAAGTTTGAACATACGAGCGATGTGCTTCTTGAAAGCCTCACGAATAGCTACTGTGGCAGAATCATTATTCACATAATAATCCTTCTGACCGAGTGTCAGACCACCCTGATAAAGGCTGAGGATATTCATGGTTACATTCTTGTCGTCAGCACCAAACCAGCTGCTGAACTGAACGCCGTAACCGTCCTTAGCATATTTCAGCTGTAACGCGCGGAGAGCCTCCTTGGTCTTAGCACCCTTGAGTTCATCAAGAATGCCCTGAACTGGAGCAATACCCTGCTTATTACGGCTTTCCACATCAAGCGCGAGTTTATAGAAATCACTCAACTTCTGCTCGATTGTTCCTTCCTTGTAAGTCTTCTTCTTTAAATCAGAAAGGATAGCATTAATACGCTTGTTGTTGTTCTCCTGAAGCTGATCGAAACTACCAAAACGGCTATAGGCAGCAGGCAGAGGATTATTCTTCTGCCATCCACCAGTTGCATACTGATAGAAATCATCTTGAGGACGAACCGACTTGTTGAAATTCTGCTCAACAAGACCCGACTTGTTCTGGGCGTTACCTGAAACAGGCATTACGCAAACCATCATCATCGGAATAATTTTCTTCATGTCCATAATTTAGATTAATTTAATGATTTGATATTTCTTCTAGTTCACTCGAAAGAATGAACCAATTTTCGTTTTCTTCATCCAATTTCTGCTGCAAGCCGGAATACTCAGTTATAAGCTCCATATTGGCAGCATTCTCATTCTTCATCAAAAGAGCATCAAGTTCCGCCTTTCGCTTTTCTAAAGAGGCTATACGTTCCTCCGACTCCTTTACGGCTTTCTCGGCCTTACGGATTTTCTTCTGCTGCTCCTTATGCTCTGCATAGCTCAACTTTGCAGCTTCTTTCTGAGCATCAACTGCAGAAGTTGCATTTCCTGCAAGCTGTTCCGCCTGAATGGCAGAACTTGCCCGAAGTGATGAATTTCCGATAGCTTCATTAATTGATTCTGCATTATGAGCACGCAGATAATCATAAATTCCACCTAGGTGTTCACGCACTTTCTGATGGCCGAACTCATAGACCTTATCTACAAGTCCATCAAGGAAGTCTCGATCATGACTAACGATAATGGCAGTACCATCAAAAGCCTTAATAGCTTCCTTCAGGACATCCTTAGAAGGCAAATCCAAATGGTTGGTAGGCTCATCCAATATCAGCAAATTAACTGGCTCTAAAAGAAGCTTGATCATAGCCAAGCGACTACGCTCACCTCCACTCAGTACCTTAACTTTCTTCTCGGAAGTTTCACCTCCAAACATAAAGGCTCCCAGCAGATCGTTAATTTTCAGACGCATATCTCCTGTTGCAACCTGATCGATGGTATCAAAGATACTTAGGTTCTCATCCAATAACTGTGCCTGATTCTGAGCAAAATAACCTATCTGGATATTATGACCTATTTTCAATTCGCCGGTATAGGGAATCTGATCCATAATACACTTTACTAAAGTGGACTTGCCCTCGCCATTCTTTCCAACGAAAGCAACCTTCTCACCTCTTTTAATCGTAAGTGTTACATGGTCAAATACAGTCTTATCATCATAATCCTTGCGAACCTCATCACAGATAACAGGATAGTCGCCACTACGCAAACAAGGTGGGAATTTCAAATGCATCACTTTATTATCCACCTCATCCACCTCTATTGGCACCATCTTCTCCAATTGGCGAATACGCTGTTGCACTTGAACCGCTTTGGTAGGCTTATAGCGGAAACGCTCCACAAAGTCTCTGATATCAGCCATCTCCTTTTGCTGATTTTCATAAGCACGAAGTTGCTGTTCACGACGCTCCTTGCGAAGTTCAAGATATTGATCATACTTTACTTTATAATCTTCTACATGATGGCAGGTGATTTCAAGGGTTCGATTGGTTACATTATTAATAAAGGCACGGTCGTGACTCACAAGAACCACAGCACTGCCGCTATTTGCCAAGAATTGTTCCAGCCACTGAATACTATCAATATCGAGATGGTTGGTTGGCTCATCAAGCAACAACACATCAGGATTTCGAAGTAGAATCTTGGCCAACTCAATTCTCATTCGCCATCCACCCGAGAATTCTTTAGTGGGACGATCAAAATCAGAGCGTTCAAATCCAAGACCCATGAGCGTTCTCTCAATAGAAGCCTCATAGTTCTCACCGCCCATCATCATAAAATGATCGTGCAATTGCGTAAACGATTCTACTAGTTCACTGTAGCTTTCACTTTCGTAATCAGTACGATCAGCCATTTCCTGCTGCATTTTCTCAAGACGCTCCTTAAGTTTAGTAGCATCAGAAAAAGCCTTTCGCGTTTCCTCACGAACTGTGGTATCATCCTGAAGTTTCATCACCTGAGGAAGATAACCCACAGTACATTCATTAGGAATCGCTACAGAACCCGCAGTAGGCTTTTGTAGTCCACACAAAATCTTAAGCATAGTGGATTTGCCAGCACCATTTTTACCGACAAGCGCTATACGATCATGATCATTGATTACAAAACCTACGTTATCGAAAAGGGGCTTTGTTCCAAACTCCACCTTCAATCCTTCTACAGAAATCATTTATCTAATATCTAATTGCAATTTGATTGCAAAGATACTAAAAAAAAACAAGAAATAAAGTTTAAAGAGAAATAATATAGAGATTTAATAACAAAATTGGGCGACCTCCAACACATGGCATCGAAACAACGGAGATGTGGCAAAATATAATAATTTAAAGAAGGTAATTATTACTGACCGTCATTGGGAACCATCTTAAAGTGTCAAGTATCGCCCAAAATTCCAATGGTGGATAACTTAGCTTGCCACCAGCAGAACATCCAGAAACGTTCTTAACCTTCTATAAACGAATTCTATGATGCAAAGATAAACTTTTATTTCGAGACTTGCAATGAAAAAGCAAAAAAAAATTGCATTTCTCGTTAAAGAAATGCAATTTATGTCGAAAATAAGCCTATACGACTTATTTTACCTTGTCTACGATAGCCTTGAATGCCTCAGGGTTGTTCATAGCGAGGTCAGCGAGAACCTTACGGTTGATCTCAATACCTGCCTTGTGAAGAGCACCCATCAACTGGCTGTAGCTCATGTTCTCGAGACGCGCAGCAGCGTTGATACGCTGAATCCAAAGAGCGCGGAAATTGCGCTTCTTGTTACGACGGTCACGATAAGCGTAGGTAAGACCCTTTTCCCAAGTGTTCTTAGCTACTGTCCAAACGTTCTTGCGAGCTCCATAATAACCTTTAGTGAGCTTCAGGATACGTGTTCTCTTTGCTTTTGATGCAACGTGATTTACTGATCTTGGCATAATTTTGTTTCTTTAAAAGTTCGACTAAAAAGTTATTAATTAACGGAGGCAGAGCAAGTCGCGTACCTGCTTCATGTTTGTCTGATCAACAATTGTCTGATGAACCAGATTTCTCTTCTGCTTCTTTGTCTTCTTAGTCAGAATGTGACTGTGGTAAGCGTGATGACGCTTGATTTTACCAGTACCGGTGAAACGGAATCTCTTCTTTGCGCCGGAGTTAGTCTTTACTTTTGGCATTTTTGTTAAATTTTTAAATTGTTATTATTTAAAGTTTAGGATGGTAACGTATATACCAGGACGTTACGCATACCCTTTTTCTTTCAGTTTGGAAATTAATCCTCGTTGTTTTCTACGAGAGCTTTCAAAGCATCTCCACCCTTGGCATTTGCGAGTAAGCCGTTATTTTCAGCATTCTCATCCTTTTCTACCTTAGCTGCTGCTTTAGCTTCTGCCTCCGCTGCCTCTCGGTCACGCTTCTGCTGGCTCTTCTTAGCCTGTCCTGCCTTCTTTGGAGAAAGATACAAGAACATCTTCTTGCCTTCGAGCTTTGGCATCTGCTCAACCTTACCATATTCCTCAAGGTCATTAGCGAAACGGAGAAGAAGAACTTCACCCTGCTCCTTGAAAAGGATGCTTCGGCCACGGAAGAATACATAAGCACGAACCTTGTTACCTTCAGAGAGGAACTCCTGTGCATGCTTCAACTTAAACTGGTAGTCATGCTCATCAGTCTGAGGTCCGAATCGTATTTCCTTGATTTCTACCTTCACCTGCTTCTGCTTCATCTCTTTCTGATGCTTCTTCTGCTGATAAAGGAACTTAGAATAGTCGATCAGACGACAAACTGGAGGCTGCGCATTTGGTGAAATCTCTACTAGATCCACGCCTTCCTGGCGAGCCATTTCCAAAGCCTTACGAGTTGGCATCACTTCTGAGCCAGCATCACTCACTACTCGAACCTCGCGTATGTGAATTTGTTCGTTTACACGGTATTGGTTCTTTAATTTGTTCTTGTCATTCTTCATTAACTATTCTGTAATTGAAATCTAATATTTTTACGAACCGACTGACGTTAGCCAATTCAGCGTGCAAAGTTACTAAATTCTGTTTAACAAAAAAAATTTTCGACTTACTTTTTTATTAAAAAAGGGTTTAAAAGTGCCTTAATCCACTTTTAAACCCCTGATATTTAAAAAAACATAGAAAATCTTGTCGCTTTTGACTTAATCTCCAATGCTTCTTGAATGCTATTAAATATCCTTCAACTGGTTAGCAACCTCGTCGTTGATACGCTGAGCAAACTCCTCCATCTTCATAGTTGCCTGCTCGCCACCACCCTGAACACGCATAGATACGAGTCCCTCAGCAGCCTCTTTCTCACCAACAATTACCATGAAAGGTACACGCTTCAACTCGTTGTCGCGAATCTTACGACCGATCTTCTCGTTACGGTCGTCGATATAACCACGAACATCAACGCTATCAAAGTATTCCTTCACCTTCTTAGCATAGTCGTTATACTTTTCTGAGATAGGAAGAATAGCAACCTGATCTGGTGTCAACCAAAGTGGGAAGTGACCTGCTGTATGCTCGATAAGCACAGCAGTGAAACGCTCGAGTGAACCGAATGGTGCACGGTGAATCATAACTGGAGTCTTCTTTGAGTTATCCTCTGCAGTGTACTCCAACTTGAAACGCTGTGGAAGGTTGTAGTCAACCTGGATAGTACCCAACTGCCACTTACGACCGATAGCATCCTTAACCATAAAGTCAAGCTTAGGTCCGTAGAAAGCAGCCTCGCCTTCTTCCTCACGTGCCTTAAGTCCCTTTTCCTTACAAGCCTCACGGATAGCATTCTGGCTCTCCTCCCAAATCTCATCAGAACCAATGTACTTCTCGGTATCCTTAGGGTCACGAAGGGAAATCTGAGCCTCATAGTCCTTGAAGCCGAAAATAGAGAATACCTTCTGGATAATATCAATATTATTCTCGAACTCAGCCTTTACCTGGTCTGGACGAACAAAGATATGAGCATCATCCTGAGTGAAGGTACGAACACGTGTAAGTCCGTGAAGCTCACCACTCTTCTCATAACGGAATACAGTTCCGAACTCTGCAATACGCAGAGGAAGATCTTTGTATGAACGTGGCTTACGAGCATATACCTCACAGTGATGAGGACAGTTCATTGGCTTCAACATGTAAACCTCATCCTCCTCTGGAGTCTCGATTGGTTGGAATGCATCCTTACCATAGTGAGCCCAGTGGCCAGAAGTGATATAGAGGTTCTTGCTACCAATACCTGGAGTGATGACCTCCTGATAGTTGTAAGGCTTCAATACACGACGAAGCAACTCCTGCAAGCGCAAGCGAAGTTGTGTACCCTTTGGCAACCAGATTGGAAGACCCTTACCTACTCTATCAGAGAACATAAAGAGTTCCATCTCTTTACCAATCTTACGATGGTCACGCTTCTTAGCTTCCTCGAGCAATACGAGATACTCATCCAGCAATTTCTTCTTAGGGAAAGTGATACCATAGATACGAGTCATCTGCTCGCGCTTCGCATCACCACGCCAGAAAGCACCAGCAACACTAGTAATCTTCACAGCCTTGATTGTACCTGTAGATACAAGGTGAGGACCTGCACAAAGATCAGTAAAGCTGCCCTGTGTATATGTTGTGATGGTACCGTCTGCCAAGTCCTGAGAAATGTGCTCCACCTTGTACTTCTGACCGTCTGCCTCAAATTCCTTGATTGCATCAGCCTTAGATACCTCACGGCGAACCACAGCCTCGTCCTTCTTAGACAGCTCCAGCATCTTAGCTTCAATTTTAGGGAAATCATTCTCTGAAATTACCTGGCCTTCGGCTGGCATTACATCATAGAAGAATCCATTTTCGATAGCAGGACCGAAACCGAACTGAATACCAGGATAGAGTTCTTTAAGAGCCTCTGCTAACAAGTGTGCAGATGTATGCCAGAATGTGTGTTTACCCTGCTCATCCTCAAACTTGTAGAGTTCTACTGTAGCATCCTCGTTAATAGGACGGTTCAATTCTACTATTTCACCATTAACACCGCAAGATACAACGTTGCGAGCGAGAGCCGATGAAATGCTCTCGGCGATTTGAGCGCCAGTTACGCCCTGTTCATACTCACGAACAGATCCGTCTGGAAATGTGATTTTAACCATATTACAAATTAGTTTGTCTTTAATCGGGAACAAAGGTATAAAAAAAATATGGCTTTATGCCATATTTTTTCTATTTTTTCTTGGAACTTCTAATTTGTTTAATAATTGAATACGCATCAATGATTCCCAATTCACCGGCCTTACTCAAATCTTCCACTATTCCACTCTTGCCATTCGCTTTCAATCGAACAATTCCACGGTTGAAATATGCCTCTGCAAGACCTGGATTTATCTCAATTGCCTTTGTATAATCGTCTATTGCCTTTTGATATTGCATTCGTTTGTAGTATAGGTTACCCCTATTATAATAAATGTACGCGTTCTTATTATTCAGTTTGATGGCCTCACTAAGATCTGCCTCTGCTGAATTACCTGTCGAACTACCAATACCACCCTGAACAGAAAGTCCATCCTTTCCAGCCTCGCAGATTGCCTTCTGCCAATATACCAATGGGTTCTTATCGTCAATGCTGACATATTCATTAAAGTCATCCAAAGCAGAATCATAGTCATGTAACAGTGTATAGGCAATACCTCTACGTAAAAGTAAAACCTTACGAAGATCATTCGTCTTGACTACAGATAAATCAGCACTAATCTTATCTACAAAAGAGAAGAGCTTCATTGAGTTTTCATCATCCAAATGTTTCTTGTTACAAACAACATATAATGGCATATACTTCTTTTGACGATTTAAAGAATCCAGCTCAGGCAAATAAGCCAAAGTGGATTTGATCTCTTCAAAATCATTATAGTATGACAACTCATACATTGGACGACATTCTATTTCTACCATATAATCCTGCACTCTTCCCTTATAGCCTGTCAAAGGTCTTCTATCAGAAACTTGCGATGCCGAATCCTTCTCTTCTACATCAACAAAAGAATCATATTTGTCAAAACTCATGTCTCGCATCTTAATGACCTCTCGTTTGCGCTTCGCCGACCATCTTGGTTGGATTCCAAAACGCTTATCCATCTGTGCTTTAACAATTTTGAACTCATCAAGTTCAGCCTTATTCTTCATGCCCAGTTTTCTATAACATGATGCTCTATGCTGAAGGCCATACCAGAAATTAGGGAAAATCTTAATCAAGGCAGAAAAATCACGTATAGCAGACTTATAATCAGCAACTTTCTCACTTAAATCTGCCCTATTTAAGAGAAACAACCAGTTTTTCGGATCCTTAGCAACCAAATAGTCAAAGTCCTGAATGGCTCTATTGTCATCACCAAGTTCCTGCCTCAGCTTACCACGATTAAAATGCCCCCTGAAATTATCCGGATCTATTCTCAATGCCTGATCATAGTCCTCAAGCGATTCCCTCAAGCGATTAAGATAATACCTGGAAATTGCTCTCATTAAAAAAGCTTTTGCATTCCTACTATCAAAGCTAATTATTTTCGAGGTACTCTCATCCACTTTCTTCCATTCCTTACGATTATAAGAAATACCAGCCATTACTTTCCAGTTGTCAGCATTGTAGGGATTGAGTTTCAAACTTTGCTCAACATATTTTTCAGCTTGAATAGTATCTTTTTTGTTTAATTTGACCTCACCCAAAAGAGAGAATGCATCAGAAAAATCCTCCCAACGATTAATAATATCCTTTAAATGGGATTCCGCTTCATCATAACGATGAAGATTAAATTCACATAAAGCCCGATTAAAATTGTATTTCTTACTGGAAGGGTTATATTGCAAAGCCTTAATCCAATCTCCTAGCGATTCTTCAAAATTCTGAAGTTTAAAACGAGTGAGTGCTCGCAATTCATAAAAACCTCCAATATATGGATTTAATTCCAAAGCCTGAGTAACATCCGATTCTGCCCCTACAAAATCATCTAAAAAATATTTTGCTTCAGCACGATAAAACCATGGCCCATAAAGATAAGGCTTTGCAGAAATTGCCCAGTTAAAATACTTAATAGCAAGCACATACTCTTGACCCTCAAGCGAATTATAACCAGCCCCTATAACCTTATCTGTACGATATTGACCAAAAGAATTGCTTGTCATCAAAAACAAGCAAACGCATAACCAAACCTTTCTTAAAGAAAAGGTTCTTAATAATCCATTCATTTTCAACATTTTCTTAAAGTTTAAAAAATCCCTCGACGGGAGTAGGCCTGGTTATACGTTTTTTCAGGGAATATAGTTATTTTTTCAAGACTTTTGTCTTATAGGAACAGCGGAATTTACCCTTCATAATATTCTTGAGCTTTCCACCGATAAGATTCTTGCGAAGTGCATTCACACGGTCCACATACATAGTACCCTCAAGATGATCGAATTCATGCTGCATCACACGTGCCAGATAGCCTTCTACCCACTCGTCGTGCTCATTAAATTCCTCATCCATATACTTCACATGTATCTTCTTTGGACGGGTAACACTTTCTGAAAGACCAGGAATTGAGAGGCAACCCTCTTCCAAGGTTTCTTTTCCGCTTTCCTCATCAAAGCCAAGCACATGAGCATTAATAAACACCTTGCGGAAATTCTCGTACTCAGGAAAATCTTCTTTCAATACATCCAAGTCGATAACAACAAGACGAATAGCCTTGCCAACCTGAGGAGCAGCCAAACCAACACCATTACTGTTGTCAAGTGTCTCCCACATATTTTGGATAAGTTCCTTAAGATCAGGATATTCAGGAGTGATATCCTCAGCCACCTTTCTCAAAACAGGATGGCCATAAACATATATAGGTAATAACATTTTCTTAATCCTTTATTCTAAAAACCTCTAGAAAGCCTAGATGAAAGGAAATCCTCCAGAATTATTGTAGCAGAGACCATATCAACAAGTCCCTTATCATTTCTGCGGGTTTTCTTCTTCACTCCCCCATCAATCATAGCACGATGCGCAATTACCGAAGTAAATCGTTCATCATAATATTCAATAGGAATTTCTGGATGCAACTTTCGCCAGCGATTCACAAAATTCTCCACCCTGGCGAGATTCTCGCTAGGTTCTCCATTGGGTTGAGTAGGCTTTCCAATAACAATCCTTTCTACCTGTTCCTTTTTTATATAGGCTTCCAGATAGTCAAGCAAGTTTTTTGTATCAACTGTTTCCAAACCATTCGCAATAATCTGCAAAGGATCGGAAACAGCTAATCCAGTTCTCTTTTTACCGTAATCTATAGATAATATGCGCATTACTTCTTGAAGAGCAACCAAGCATCAGGGTAATTTCCAGCACGAAGCTGATCACGACTCTGCACAGCTGAAGCCTTATCTGCGAAAGAAGAAGCGATAACGCGATACATATTTCTGTCCTGGTTATAACCAAGAGAAGCATTGTATCCTGCTGCCTTGAGAGTATTCTGCAAGCCTTCTGCATTTGCCTTCAGCGAGAATGAGCCGACAACTACAGCAAATGCCTTTACTGCAGGACCGCTCACTACAGTGAACTTCTCCTGACGAACAGTTGCATTGTCAACATTATCTACGACAGTAGTCTGTGTTGCAGGACGGGTTTCGAGTGGTGTAACAACAGGAGCCTCAGTAGTGATAGGCTCTTCAGCCTCCTGCTCTGTTTCCTGTGCTTTAGCCTTTTCGTATGCCTTCTTGTAAGCCGATTCACTTGACTTGAACAAGCCACAGCTAGAGAACGACAACATCATGCAAACCCCTGCGCACAAAACTATACTTTTTCTCATATTGATTATATTATTTAATTTAATTATTCAGTTTATTTTGCGAAATTACAAATAATATTGGAAATAAAGCACCAACAGGCGCCTAAACTTTGTTAAATCAAGGTAATACAACACTTTTAACGAAAAATTAAGAAAAAAATTATGGCATTCGATGAACTTTTTATTAACTTTGCAATACTGATTAATTTTAAAAACATAGACAATATGAAAACATTAGGTTACCTTGGCGCTTTCCTTGGCGGAGCTATCGCAGGCGCAACTCTTGGCCTTCTTCTCGCACCAGAGAAGGGAGAAGATACTCGTAAGAAGATTTCTGGCACAGTAGATGATTTCCTCAAGAAACACGACATCAAACTTTCAAAGAAGGATGTAGAGGATCTTGTTGACGACATCAAGGACGCTGCAGTTGAAGAATAATTTAAAACTAAGGCATTTTGTTCTCAACAGATAAAAACATAGAGACAATTGGGCAACTCATTGAAGTGCTCAAGCACTACATTGGGCTTCAGAAAGAATTTGTGAAGCTCGATGTAGTAGATAAGGTTGTACGCCTGCTCACTGCTACTGCAATTACAGCTATTATTGCCATTACTTTATTATTGGCATTGATATATGTATCATTTGCTGTTTGTTTTGCACTCGCACCAGCCGTAGGCATGGTGGGTGCCTTCAGTATTGTGGGTGGTGCATACCTTATTATATTATTACTTTTTGTAATTTTCCGTCATCAATGGATCGAGAAACCTCTAGTTAAATTTCTCGCTTCTGTATTATTAGGCAATTAAATGGAAGAACAACCGATTATCTATAAATCTCTTGCCGATATCAATCTTCGCAAGGAGGCGCTTCGCAATGACATCATAAAAGATGAACAGAAGATTCAAACCATGTGGAAAGGTCTTTTCGAAAGACCTGCTGCTCTGCGTAGTGGATCTACAGGCAATCGTATCATGGCGCTTGTAGGCAATGGTGCCGGCTTGGTGGATGGACTTATTCTTGGATGGAAACTTTATCGAAAATTCAGAAGATAGTGTTTATTTCTGTAAAATCAGAAAGAAAAATTGCCAAGAAAAGTTAAATAACCCACAAAATACTCTGGAAATATTGCAAGTTCAGAAAATATTCATAACTTTGCATCGTGTTTTTCATAGTATTAGATTTAAGGTTAACAAGGTTGGAGTACAGCGGTACTCCTTTTTTTGTGCCTAGATATTACTATAACACAAAAAAAACATCCCTTTTTCATTGCGACCTATATAAAACTTAAAATAAGTTTTTATCATTCACCTTTAGATGCAAATATTTATCCGACTATCAACTAAAGGCGAATAGTTTTGAGACCTATCGAACTAATATAATATTCAACTAAGCCTTTCCCAACTTACAATTACACTCTAATAAGCAAATAATATGTCGTCTTTTACATTGGAAAACATAAAGTTATAGACATAAACACCTTATGTTTTATTTCACAACACATCAACTATTACAGCATCTCCTTCAAGAAATGACCAAATCACAGACAATTACTTAGCGAATCCCCATTATCTACTTAGTAGTTTTACAAGATCTACTTAGCAGAAGTATTGAAACTACTAACTTGGATAATTCATAAAAGGATAATGGTTGAAATAGCCATCGTAAATGCACCATTTAGAGGTCGTAAACCGTCGGTTTAGACCACCTAAACCATTGAGTTAGCTTTTTTAACATTTCAACGTATCAATCTTGCGCTTGTGGCATACCTTTTTTTTGATTAAAAGTCGCTACCACGCCCCTTTTATAGACTATGCCTAAACACAGCTGTTCTTTTCCAAAGATAATAATTGAAAGAGCAACTTTCAGGCAGCTTATTCACATTTCGAAAAACATTCACCCCCTAACAAGTTAAGACACTAACAAATAACCAAAAGATGAATGACCCTCAAAAACATGTATTGCTTTTTACAAAGAAACATTATTGTATCCTATAAACAGAAAAGCGGAAAGCTATCAAATAGCTTCCCGCTTCATTATTTTGCTTATCAGAGAATTTTTAAGCGAAAGGATTCTCAGTTGGATAAGGCAAGCTCTTTGGCTGGTTGTAAGCGATATCCTTAATACCTAAGTACTTGAATACCTCGAACAAAATCTTACCAACATGATCGAATGCTACAGCACCGTGATGTGGATAGCCCTTCTGTACGAGTACGTGACGATAGAAACGACCCATCTCAGGAATGTTGAAGATACCAATACCACCGAATGAACGTGTAGGAACGTCGAGAACCTCACCCTCAGCGATATAAGAACGGAGCTCACCCTGGCTATCGCACTGTAAACGATAGAATGTGATTGGAGAAGCTGCGATATCACCTTCAAGAGTACCACGTGTGAAGTCTGGTGTACCACCATTCTCCAACAAACGGTTCTGGATCAACTGGAACTTGATAGCACGGTTAGAGCACATCTTGCACTCAGGAGTGTTACCACAGTGGAAGCCCATGAATGTATCAGTTAAGCTGCAGTCATACTTACCCTTGATATCCTCGTCGTAGATGTACTGAGGAGTAGAGTTGTTGATATCGAGCAATGTAACTGTATCGCCAGAAGCACACATACCAATGTACTCAGAAAGAGCACCATAGATATCAACCTCGCAAGCTACAGGAATACCCTTAGAAACAAGGCGAGAGTTAACATAGCAAGGCTCGAAACCGAACTGACTTGGGAATGCTGGCCAGCACTTGTCTGCGAATGCTACATACTGACGGCTACCCTTGTGCTGCTCAGCCCAATCGAGCAAAGTAAGCTCGAACTGTGCCATACGCTCATTGAGCTCTGGATAGTACTTACCCTCGCCCATCTCAGCTGCCATTTCCTTGCAAACCTCAGCGATACGTGGGTCACCAGCGTGCTCCTTATAAGCAACGAGAAGATCAAGCTCTGAGTTCTCTTCAATCTCAACACCAAGTTCATAAAGGCCCTTGATTGGAGCATTACAAGCGAAGAAATCCTGTGGACGTGGACCGAATGTGATGATCTTCAATCCCTTAAGACCGAGGATAACACGAGCAACAGGAACGAAGTCTGCCATCATCTTAGCAACTTCAGTTGCAGTACCTACAGGATACTCAGGAATATAACCCTTGAGCTTACGCATGCCAAGGTTGTAAGAGCAGTTAAGCATACCGCAATATGCATCACCACGACCATTGATCATATCGCCATCACCTTCAGCAGCAGCAACGAACATAACAGGACCGTCGAAATTCTTAGCAATAAGAGTCTCAGGAGTCTCAGGACCGAAGTTACCAAGGAAAACTACGAGAGCGTTGCAACCGTTTTCTTTAACGTCAGCAACAGCCTTAAGCATATCCTGCTCATTCTCTACAGTGGTCTTGCAGTTGTAAAGATCACCTTTATATTCTTTTACAATGTTTTCACGACGCTGTGTAGAAAGCGCAATAGGGAAACAGTCACGGCTAACGGCAATAATACCGAGCTTAACCTCAGGAATGTTTTTACTTGTCATTTTATAATAATGTTTTTGTCTTTGATTATTATTATTTGTTTTTCATTATCTGGTTACAAACTTACAAATTATTTTCAAACTAGCATAGCAATTAAGAATAATTAATTCTCAAAAAAACGATAAATTGGCGAATAAACACTCAAATGAAATATTTCAATACGTTTTTGAAACAATAGCTAAACTTCGCTTTGACTCAAATTCCGCTTCTGAGATCAAATTTCTCTCATAAATTCCCCACGATTGAATAAAGCGATAGATATTCTCATCCATATTGATATCATCATCATTATCTACGAAACACGCCATATCATCATCTTCATTTAAATAGTCCAGGCTATCCTCATTCAAGTTTTCTTCAATAGAATAGCCATCTGGCGATTCACAAACTATACACGTACAATCATTCACTGGTCTATCCAAATAAAATACGAATGGAGTATCTTTTTTAGCAAAACGATAATAAAGTCTTCCGCAATATCGTTTGCTCTCCAAACGGTCAATAGCATCAGAAAGACATTCTAAAACTTCCCGCTTACAATTATCAGAATAGAGTTCCAGCAAAATATGCAAGGTGTAATCTATATCAAATCTCAGATGGATATTCTCTAATGGAAGATAGCGGAGCATCTGCTCTATTTCAGCCGAAATGTCAACATAGCCATGATATGGGTCCATTTGGATTGAAGTCCTAACTATATAAGATTCTTCAATTATCTCACCATAAAACACCATACAATTAGATAAAATTGACCTTATATAGCCAATTCTATTTCCTTGTCCCTTATGACTTATACTTCTACGTTCCTTGAAATAATACACAAGCAAGTATACAACCACCAGAAGAACACCAACAATGACACAACCAACAACAATTGGTATTACATAGGGCAAATACAACAACACTAATAATAACCCTGAGATTACTATTAGTTTTTCCCAAAATGTGAGATGTTTCATCATTAATTGATCAAAAAACTCTTGCCTTTTCATTTTTCATAGTCCTTGAAATTTTACAAAAATAAGAAGAAACTATCAAAACACCAAAAAATGAAACAAAAAAATCACTGCCACACAGCTAATGCTTGTGACAGTGAAAACATATTTCTCGTTTTTTAAAAGAAGTAATTTATTTCTTCTGAATAAGCTTGCGTCCCTCCTCGACAGCCTGCATATTAAGAGGTATCAATTTATGATGACGCTCAGGCAAAGTTTTATAGAGAGCTTTCTCAAGGGCAGAATCTGGTACAAGGTCGCAAACTTGAAGTAAACCGCCAAGTACGATCATATTAAATACCTTAGAGTTTTTCATCTCAGCAGCCTTCTCCATAGCATTGATGCTATAAACAGTGATATCCTCACGAGTTGGTGGATTGAGAACACCAAACGAATCGTATATCAAGATACCACCCTTCTTCACCTTTGGCTGAAACTTATCCAATGATGGCTGATTGAGAACTATCGCTACATCATAGCTACTCAAAATAGGTGAAGATATACGATCGTCGCTAACAATTACAGTAACATTGGCTGTACCACCTCGCTGCTCTGGGCCATAGGCAGGCATCCAAGTAACCTCCTTGTCCTCCATCAGACCAGAATAGGCCAGAATTTTTCCCATTGACAGAACTCCCTGACCACCGAAGCCTGATATAATGATTTCTTTCTTCATTGTTTACCTCCTTACTTCAAACCTGTTGTATCCTTCAAGTCGCCCTTTGGATAGAACTTCAGCATATTGTCCTCCAACCACTGGTTAGCCTTTTCTGGCGACATTTTCCAACCACTATTACAAGTACTGGTAATCTCAACCAAGCTACTACCCTTTCCCTGCATAGAAGCCTCGAATGCCTTGCGGATTGCCTTCTTTGCCTGACGGATTGCCCCTACTGTTTCTACACTCTGTCGAGTGACATAGCAAGTACCCTCCAACTGAGCTGCGATTTCAGGCATTTTAACTGGATAACCATGTACCTCAGGATCTCGACCATAAGGACAAGTAGCAGTTTTCTGACCAACCAATGTAGTTGGAGCCATCTGTCCACCCGTCATACCATAAATGGCATTGTTGATAAAGATAATCGTGATGTTCTCACCACGATTGAGCGCATGAATAGTTTCTGCAGTACCGATGCAAGCCATATCACCATCTCCCTGATAGGTGAAAACGAGACGATCAGGCCACAAGCGCTTCACAGCAGTTGCCAAAGCAGGTGCACGGCCATGAGCAGCTTCCTGCCAGTCGATATCCAGATAACGATAGGCAAAAACAGCACATCCTACAGGAGATATACCAATGGTTTTCTCCTCCATGCCCATTTCCTCAATTACCTCGGCAACGAGTTTGTGAACTACACCATGAGAACATCCTGCACAATAGTGCATAGGTGTGTCATTCATCAGTTTAGGCTTCTGATATACCAGGTTTTCTGGTGAAATTATATTATTTTCCATTGCTACTCATTCTCTTGATTTCATCAACAATTTCTTGTGGATCAGGTACAATACCACCCAAACGGCCAAAATGCTCAACGGTAGTCTGTCCTTCAACAGCAAGTTTAACATCCTCTATCATCTGACCTGCATTGATTTAAGCCACTAGTATTCCCTTCATGCGTGAAGCGACCTCGTGAATTTCCTTCTCTGGGAAAGGCCACAGAGTGATAGGACGGAAAAGTCCAACTTTGATACCTTCCTCGCGAGCCAATTCAACAGCCTTCTCAGCTATGCGGGCAGCACTTCCGAAAGCAACAATTAAATATTCTGCATCCTCAACCAAATGGGTATCGAATCTAACTTCCTTTTCCTTCACCTCCTTATATTTAGCCTGCAAAGCTATATTGCGCTTTTCCATCTCCTCAGGCTTCAACTCTAAAGAAGTAATGATATTTGGCTTTCTTCCACCCTTTCTACCAGTAGTGGCCCAAGGACACTCCTTGAGGATCTCCTCTTCGGTTCTACGAGACTTTACTGGAGGAAGAACCACTTTCTCCATCATCTGACCGATAACACCATCGGAAAGAATCATCACAGGATTGCGATAACGGAATGCCAACTCAAAAGAAAGATCAACAAAATCAGCCATTTCCTGAACACTGGCAGGAGCAAGTACGATGACATTATAATCACCATTTCCTCCACCACGTGTAGCCTGGAAATAATCACTCTGAGATGGTTGGATAGTACCCAAACCTGGACCACCACGCTGGACATTCACAATAACGCCAGGAACTTCAGCACCCGCCATATAGGAGATACCTTCCTGCATCAAGGCAACACCAGGGCTAGAAGATGATGTCATCACCCTCTTACCAGCAGCACCACCACCATATACCATATTAATAGCAGCTACCTCACTCTCGGCCTGAACAACCACCATACCAGTAGTCTCCCAAGGCTTCAGAAGAGCCAGCGTCTCAATAACCTCACTTTGCGGAGTAATAGGATATCCAAAATATCCATCAGCACCACATCTAATAGCAGCACGGGCAATCGCCTCGTTGCCTTTCATCAATGTTACTTCCTGATCCATAACTACTCCTCAACTTTCTTTTTATATACAGTGATACATCCATCAGGACACACCATTCCGCAGGATGCACAACCTATGCAATCCTCAGCATTGGAATTAGGAGCCACAAAAGGATACCCATGGACATTCACTTTCTTTTCAACAATAGAAATGCACTTCTTAGGACACGCAACAACACAGAGAGAACAACCCTTGCATCTATCACTGTCGACAACGATAGCGCCTTTAAGTTTTACCATAATACAGAGATTTACTTAATTGAAATACAACAAATAATTACTACTTAAGGATTATAAATATCGCGGCAATAGAAGCCATAAATATTCTCCAACATCTGCCTTGCCTCAACTGCAGGACTATCCTTATCCAAGGATATAGCCTCCATATAACATTGCATTGCTTGTTGGAAATCTTGCTTCTTGCGAAACTCATTTCCTCGTTCGTACCACTCTAAACTCGTCATAATTCAAACCTTTAATCTATCACAAAATAATATACAAGGCTGTAAACTCAAAAAAACAAAGGTAAAAATAACATATTTTATACCAAAACAGAACCAAAATGCACACACCAAGTTTGAGTGTGCAATACTCTCGCTAATTATAGTGTATAAAGGAGGTATAGCCACGGCTTTTATCTTTGCACAATACTTTTAAGAATGTGCAATTAATAAAATATTGTTTACAATTTAGAACATAAATATTTTCCGATTTCGGCATGTTATTTTTTATTTGTATCTTTGCAACAGAAGATAATACACCTATGTTCAACAAGAAAGAAGATATTGAGAAGATGATCGAGAAAAAAGGATTTCTACCTTTTTTCTACAATGGTATTGAGGGATTCTCTATAGAGGAGCATACCCCAAAAGAGCTTTGGTTTAATGACGAGAAAGACGGTCCATGGGAATGGAAAGGTCCTCTTATCATTGAAGGTGGCTTCGCCTATGGAAAGTTTTTCCAAAACAAGGCTGGATTTATATCCATGGATTGGTTTCCTGATTTTCTAAATTACCGACGAAGCACGCATCGGCTATCTTATGATGAACAAATTATCCTCAACACTTTGACTGAAAACGAAAGCTTACTATCAAAGGAGCTGAAGAAACTTTGTGGATATGTTGCCCCCAAAAAGAAAGTAGAGAGGAATCCTTTGCTGAAGGCCGTGGAGAAACAGAATAACCTCCCCTCTACCCGACCGGCAGAAAGAAAAAGAGAAGCATTCGACACAGCAATTACCAAACTACAGATGTCATGCCATATTATAACCGCCGACTTCGAATACAATTATGATAAGGAGGGAAAAAGATATGGTTGGGGTGTAGCCCGTTATTGTACGCCAGAAGCTTTCTTTGGAGCAGAAAACTTCGAGCATGCCAACTATTCACCCGAGGAATCTCGTTTCAAGATTTTCCAGCATCTCGCTCAACTGCTACCACATGCAACAGAAGAACAATTACAGAAACTCATCGGATAATGATTATAGGGTGATTTTCATTCCATCATAGCCAAATTCAAATCCTTTTGGTAATCGGGAATTGGCTTCTCTATGTAGTCCTATCTGATGAGTAACATGCATGAAAATAGTACGTTCTGCCCCAATTCTCCGAGCCACTTCTATAGCTTCAGGAATTATTTGATGACTATGGTGTGGTTTTTCCCATCTTAAAGCATTGAGTACTAACACTTTTACCCCCAACAGATACTTGTACTCGCTGTCCTCCATAGATTTCATATCAGTGATATAAGCAAAATCCCCAAAACGAAATCCTAGAATAGGCATCTTGTCGTGCATCACCCTAAGAGGCAACACATCAATATTTCCGAAAGTAAGCGGTTCATGAGGAACAATATCATGGAGATTCAGAATTGGAGCCCCTGGATATAGAAGTGCAGGGTCGCTAGGAAAGCAATATGGCATCATATGACGAAGTCCGTGATTCACATTGGATTCTGCATATACCTCCATACCCTTAAATGCATAACAATATGGGCGGAGATCATCCATTCCACCCACATGATCGTAGTGAATATGACTAACCAGCAACGCATCGATTTTTCGAAAAGGAACACTCAGTAACTGTTCTCTAATATCTGGTCCTGCATCTATCAGAATACGGGTGGTATCTGTCTCTATCAAGGCGGAAGAGCGCAATCGCCTGTCCTTGGGGTCTCTCGACCGACAAACCTCACAATCACACCCCAATATTGGTACACCTTGCGATGTTCCTGTTCCCAAAAGCGTTACTATCATACCTTATTTGATATTTACCTCAGGATAGATGTCTAATCCGAATTTCTCCTTTACATCTTTTCGGATAGCATTGCAAAGTGCAACTACCTCCTCGCCTTTAGCACCTCCTACATTATATAATACAAGAGCCTGCTTAGGCCAGACGCCAGCCTTACCTAAGTTTTTTCCTTTCCAACCACACTGATCAATCATCCATCCTGCTGGAATCTTATAGCGCAATACATTTCCATCGGAAACTTCGAAGTAACGAAGATTAGGAAATTTATCCTTCAGTCCCAAGAAAGTTTTCTCCTCAATTATCGGATTCATAAAGAAACTTCCTGCATTACCAAATTCGGTTGGCTCAGGCAATTTTTCCTTTCGAATTTCTATAATTACATCTCGCAAAACTTTAGCAGTAAGTTTTGCGACATCAAAGCTTTCTCCTGCCAACTGAAATTTCTCCTCCAAACTAGAGCGAATATTACCATAATCCAACTTTGGTGAGAATGTATTGTTAAGCAGGTAAGTAACATGAGTAATTAGAAACTTATCCTTCCATTCCTGCTTGAACTTGCTCTGTCGATAAGCATACTCACATTCCTCATTTCTGAAGATCTTCACCTTACCCGTTGCAAGTTCTACAGCTTCTATTTCAAAGATAACATCCTTTGCTTCAGCACCATAAGCACCAATATTCTGCACAGCAGAAGCACCTACTTCGCCAGGAATCAAGGATAAATTCTCCACACCATAAAGTTGATGTTCCACTGCCCATGCAATGAAATCATCAAACACTACCCCACTACCACATTTCACTAATGTGGATTTTTTAGTACCGAGTGCCAGATTATCATTCAGTCTACCATCATTACAATTAAGGTATTCTGAATTACGAATTATCTCAATGCCCTTGATAGCCGAATGAACCACCGTAGCAGGATAATCACCTGTAAGCAACAAATTACTGCCACCACCCAATATCAGCAAAGGCTGATCGTTGTCGTTCAAAAAAGCAGCAATCTGTTGAGCCTCCTCAACAGATTCGTATTCTAGAAACCGCTTGCATTTAGCATCAATGCCAAAGGTATTATGCTGTAGCAAGCTATAGTTCTTGTATTCCTTCATAAACCGTTAAATACTAAGTTTTTTCAGCATCCACTTTCCATTTTTTCGAACGAAAGAAAACACCTGCTCCTGTCCATTCGCAATACCACGAATCAAGAAAATCTTCTGATTACTCTCGGCATACTTCTGGCCATAAAGTATATTATAAATCATACCAGATGGCATAGGAGGCGCAAAAGCAGGCCACTGTTCTGGAGCTAAATTGGCAGTCATTGTGTTGTTATCATCATCAGGATCTGGACCTGAGAACTTGATACTGTTAGCCAGATGCTTCATCTGGAATGCCGTATCAGTAGCAAAAGAATCATAGAACTTCAAGAAGCTGGCATTCAGATTAGAATAAATAGGCTTATAGTTGATAGAAGTCATCTGCCATTGCCCATTAATACGATTAAAGAGATACTGCTTCACCGTTTTTATCTTGAAGAAAATCTTCTCTACCACCACATGATCGATGGTAGTATCTTTCACCAAATTCATCTGACTCTTATTATCAAAAATAAGAGTATAGAAATCCTGTCGCATAAAGAAATGCTCAGTCTTCCAATGTGCCTGCTGAATTTCTTTCACCACCTTACCATTTTTATACACAGGCAAAGGGAAATGAATGCGCTTATACTGCAATTTCTTATTAGCAGCAAAATTGAAAAAGAAATCATCGAAAAGCTCATCGGCAGCCTTCGGCATTGGAGTTTCCGAAATAATCTCCTCTGTAGTATCCTCGGCTGCAGTGTCTGCCGGAGCGATAGAGTCCAATAGCCCTACAGTTTGCGGCTTTTTATCGACACAACCTGTAGTAGCGAACATTATCACTACCAAAACAACGAAAAGAAAAGATAGCTTTCTCATATCTATGTTTATACCTCAAATTTTACTGCAAAAGTACAACAATAATTTCAGATACACTATTATTTATTAGAAAATATAGTGCAAAATAAAAATAATGATTTCGAATTAACGATTCTAAATAAAATTTCGTATCTTTGCATTCGATTTTGCAAAAATTGAAATAAAACGTTTTATAAGATATGTTACTTGAAAAAATAGAATCACTTCTTAAGGAAGTCAGCGAGATGTCAGCTAGCAATGCTGAGGAAATTGAGCAGCTGCGCCTTAAGTATCTCAGTAAGAAGGGTGAAGTAAATGAACTTATGGGCGAGTTCAGAAACGTTGCCAAGGAAGAGAAGAAGACCATTGGTATGAAAATCAATGAGCTGAAGAATGCTGCTACTGAGAAGCTAAACTCTCTTCGTGCTCAGCTCGAGGAAGCTGAAGCTACAAGCGACGATATCGACCTGACACGTACCGCTTATCCTATCGAATTGGGTACACGTCATCCGCTTACCATCGTGAGAAATGAAATTATCGACATCTTCAGCCGTATGGGATTTACTTTGTTCCAGGGCCCAGAAGTTGATGACGATAAGCACGTATTCACTATGCTTAACTTTGCTGCCGATCATCCAGCACGTGATATGCAGGATACTTTCTTCATCGAGCGCAGCAATCCAAAGGATGTTACCAAGAACATTCTGCTCCGTAGCCATACTTCTGGCGACGAGGCTCATTTCATGGAGCATCATCAGCCTCCTTTCCGCATTCTCTGCCCAGGTAGAGTTTATCGTAACGAGGCTATCTCAGCACGTGCACACTGTTTCTTCCATCAGGTTGAGGGTTTGTATGTTGACAAGAATGTAAGTTTCACCGATTTGAAGCAGGTATTGCTTACTTTCGCTCGTGAGATGTTTGGTCCTGATACCAAGATTCGTTTGCGCCCTAGCTACTTCCCATTCACAGAGCCATCTGCCGAAATGGATATCAGCTGTAACATTTGTGGCGGTAAGGGTTGTGGATTCTGCAAGCATACTGGTTGGGTAGAGATTCTCGGCTGTGGTATGGTTGACCCTCACGATCTTGAGGCCTGCGGTATCGACAGCAGTGTTTATACAGGTTATGCTTTCGGTATGGGTGTTGAGCGTATTGCCAACTTGAAGTATCGTGTAAGCGACCTTCGTATGTTCTCAGAGAACGATACAAGATTCCTCCGCGAATTTGAATCGGCTAACTAAGCCTACTTCATAAATATTATACAAAGAATGCGAGCGTAAACGTTTACGTTCGCATTTTTATGTTTTATAGCACAACTTACTATATTTTTTATTTATATTTGCCACGCAGTTTCATGAAAATGCGATAGAAATAATATTCTTACTATTTACACCTAAAATCAAATAGATTTAATAATCTAACCTAAAATTAAAATTAAAAAATGAACTTTAAAAGAATTGCAGCCGCAGTAACAGCATTACTGTGTCTGAATGTAACGAATGTATTAGCTGCCCAGACCTATACCGTTACTCTCTCTTATGAGAACAACGAATTGGCTGGAACTAAGGACTTTACGATCAAACTAGGAGGAAGTGCTTCCCTCAATGGCAAAAAGATTTATATGCCACAGGGTTCTACCTCAACTTGCACAATTACTTATAATTGGACCGACAAAGTTATTCAAGAGATTAAATTCTCAAATAGCAAGAGTCCTCAAACAGGTACTTTCAGTGCAAACTACGGAACCTTCAAGAGTTACCCTAAAGACTGGTTGGCTCCTAACGGTGGAATGAAGAGTGTTCGCTTCACAGGAAATGGTAGTAGCCAGGCACTTATCAAGGGAGTCACCATTGTACTTGCCGATGTAAATGGCTCTAGTTCTTCTAACAGTGGTAGCGGCAGCAGCTCTAGCGGTAACACTAGCGGTTCAGGTAGCAGCAGCTCTAGCTCAAGCACTACAGCTTCTGGCTTGTCTAAGTACGATAAGAATGCCCCTATCGGATGGGCTACCGTTGGCGGAAATGTTACAGGTTCAAGCGATAAGAATCCTGTTACCGTTACTACCATGTCGGAATTCCTCAATGCAATGAAGGGAAGCGATCAGAAGACCATCTATGTAAAGGGTACAATCACCGTAAGCGGTCAGCAGTCGGTAAAGGATTGCTCCAACAAAACAGTATATGGTCTTCCAGGTTCTAGCTTCAGCAACTTGAAACATTCAAGCAGTGTTGCAGAAAGTGGCATTCTGAATATGAGTCGTTGCAAGAACATCATTCTCCGCAACCTTACTTTCAAGGGAGCTGGTGCTTATGATATCGATGGAAATGACAACCTCACCCTTCAGACTTGCGACTATATCTGGGTAGATCATTGCGACTTCCAGGATGGTGTGGATGGCAACTTTGATGCCAACAATGGTTCCGACCACATGGCCATCACATGGTGCCGTTTCCGTTATCTCATCAAACCTTGGGCTGGAGGTTCAGGTGGTTCAGCCGATCATCGCAACACTTGTCTTTGGGGTGGTAGCGATACCAACACAAAAGATGTAGGCAAGCTCCGCACTACTTTCGCCAACTGCTGGTGGGATGAAGGCTGCCATGAGCGCAACCCTCGCGTACGCAACGGAAAGGTGCATGTTGTAAACTGCTATTATAGCTATGAAAACAACAACTATTGTATCGGTGCCGGCTATAACAGCAACATCTATGCCGACAACAATGTATTCGACAATGTGAAGAAGCCATGGGCCAACTATGCTACCAAGAGTGGGAAAACCGACTATAACATCACAATGAAGGGTAACATAGGTGCAAGCGATGTTCAGCAGCGCAGCGGTTCTAATGCCTATTTCAACCCATACAGCACTTATAGCTACAGCCCATTCTCTGCAAGTTTGGTAAAGACCGAAGTAAGAGGTCATGCAGGCGCAACCTTGAATGTTACTGCAGGTCAGGGTGTTAAGGCAAAAGAAGCTATTGCCGATACAGAACTAACAGGCGTTGAGACAATCAACGAAAGCGCAACAGAAGTTGTATCAACAGAAATCTATTCTGTAAATGGTGCCAAACTGAACGATCTTCAGAAGGGTATCAACATTGTAAAAACTACTTATGCTGATGGAAGCATCAAAACAAAGAAGGTAGTAGTAAGATAAACAAATTAAGAAGAAACACTATCGCAACTGCAAATATCTCAGCCATCCGATTAATTCGGATGGCTTTTTTCATATCCTCCGTAGATAGTTGGCGAGGATTACTGCCGATATAGGGTTTCTCGATAAGTTCACCGAAATAGACATGTGGGCCTCCAAATCTGCAATCAAGTATAATTGCCAATGCTGCCTCGGGCCATCCACTATTCGGCGACAAATGCATCTTTGCATAGTGAAAAAGCATCCGACATTGAGCACTCATCTTCAAAGATTGAGTATTCTGTCTGCAGAGAAGATTGGCAAATAACATCAGAAAGGCCGTAATTCTTGCAGGCAACCAATTGGCGATATCATCTATCCTTGCAGCTATACATCCGAAATCCCTATAACGTTCTGTGCGATAACCGATCATAGAATCCAATGTATTGATCATCTTATACATCATCATACCAGGAACGCCCAAGATGGCGAGCCAGAATAAAGGGGCAACCACTCCATCCGATAGATTCTCGGCTAGGGTTTCCAAAGCTGCTTGTCGCACCTCCTGAGCCGAAAGCTGCGAAGTATCACGCCCTACAATTCTTGCCACCTGCTTTCTACCAGCCTCTAGGGATTCATCCAACTTTAGGAAAACATCCCTCACCTCTTTTATAAGGGTGGTTCCTGCTAAACAATAAAAGATGAGGATTGCCTTCAATATTGGCCAATCTAAATAGAAAAGGAGCAGCCATGTAAGAACAAAAGCAAGTGATATCAGAAGAATTGCCATAAATCCTCCCTTCATTTTTCGATGATTACCCCGATTGAGAAGATGCTCCCCTCTTGCTATCGCCTTACCGAAATAGACAACAGGATGAGGTAGTTTTGATGGATCGCCCAAACAGAGATCCATCAGCCAACCCAACAATAAAGCTACTATATTATCCATTTCAATCGACAAGCATTCAAATAATCATTATTTCATATAGTTCGATAAATATCTCACTAATTCATCATTTTCCTCAGGAAGTTGAGTTGCCACTCGAATATAGTCACCCTCCAAGCCCTCGAAATTGCTGCAATCTCTCACCAACAATCCCTTCTCGGTCAGGAACTCCTTAAGAGCATAGGAACTACAAGGACACTTTATCATGAAGAAATTTGTAGTGGAAGGCAAAGCCTCAAATCCCTCGACACCATTAATTGCCTCTTGAAAGCGAGAAGTTTCCTGCAAAAGCCAATGCACATCTGGTATCAATGAAGATTGGTTCGAAAGCAACCACTTACCTGCTTCCAAGGCGAGTGCATTCACACTCCACTCCGGTTTCAAATTTCGTAGCCGAGCTATCAGAGAGGCATTTCCTGTTACATACCCCAACCGAAGTCCTGGAATGCAATATTTCTTTGTCATCGAATGTAAAAGCAATACATTCGGATGCTTCACTATCTCTTTATCCGTCAGCATAGGTTGCAGGGTATAATCCTCGTAAGACTGGTCGATGGCCCAAAAATCTTCTTTAGGATATTGTTCGATTTCTGCCGAGACATCCCCCCACTCTCCCGTTGGATTATTCGGATTGCATCGCCAATGCAAAGTTGTTGAAAGTATTTTTTCCTTTGAGATTACTTCTGCTTTTTGCAAAGGAGCACGAAAAGTCGGCAAAGTCAAGCCAGCTTGAGACAGGTAAGAAGATTGATAAACCGAGAAAGTTGGCAGCAAAAAATCCTTCTGATAATCCGAAAAAAGTAGATTTATCAGATAAATCGCTTCGGTGGCCCCATTCGTTACCAGCACTTCATCAGCATTAATTCCCAACCTATCGGCCAGCATTTCTTCCAAGGAATGAGCATCCGGTTCCGGATAATGTTCAATCACTTCCAGATGCAAAGCGAGAAAAGATTTCAGCTTAGAAAGATCGGCATGTCCCCATATATTCGAACTGAAATTTATCCGAATATCCTTATATTTATAAAGATCGTCGCCGTGACTATTCATGGAGCAAAGCCATTAGTTTATCCATATCCAAATACTTCCTCACATGAGCAGCCAATTTTTCATACTGCAAATTGCGGAAAGCGGCATCCTGCAAGTGAGGATTCACCTCTCTGCTATCGCTTAGGGTATCTTCCTCTTCGATGGCAATATCCTCAAACATCGGTATCACCCCTAAAACAGGCACTTTACAGATATCCTCCATCATCTTTCTTCCTTCTTGGAAAAGACGGATATCGCCTCGGAATTTATTGATGATGATGCCTTTTATTAAAGGTCGATCCTCGGGTTTCTGCAAGGCGATACTGCCATAACAGCTGGCAAAAACGCCTCCTCTGTCGATATCGGCTACCAGAATGATGTTGGCTCCTGCATATTGGGCCATCGGCATATTCACCAGATCATAATCGCGGAGATTGATTTCCGAGATACTTCCAGCTCCCTCCATCACGATGGGATCGTATTGACTCGACAAGCGGTCGAATGCGGAATGGATTTCCTTTCTTAGCATTGCCCGTTCTTCTTTCTCATAGAGCTGCATCGCCGACATCATCCCTCTCGAAACCCCATTGAGAATTACTTCCGAGGTATAGTTGCCTTGCGGTTTCAGCATCAACGGATTCATATCGGTGGAAAGTTCCACTCCTGCCGCCTCGGCCTGAACACCTTGAGCCCGAGCGATTTGCAGCCCATCGGATGTCAGACTATAATAAGGTGCCATATTCTGTGCCTTGAAAGGTGCGGGATGCAATCCTTCCTGTCTGAGAATGCGACAAATAGCTGTAGCGATGATACTTTTACCCACATCGCTACCTGTTCCACAAAACATAATTGGTTTCATTGCTTAAAGAACTTTGGTGGCAAGAATAAAGAGATAATCACTTAATCGGTTCATAAACTGCATAATTTCAGCCGACAATGGATATTGCTGATGCATCGCCCACATACGGCGTTCTGCCGTTCTGCATTTGGCTCTCGCCAGATGAAGGTAGGCATTGGTGAAATTCTCACCAGGCACGACAAAGCAGAATTTTCCTTCGGTATGATTATCATCGATCGCTTTTTCGAGATCGGCGGTAATCTTCTGCAAATCATAATGGGCATCCATCTCGCCTCCAGCGATCACCCCCATAATGCGCATCAATACATTCTGCAGCAGTTCTATTTGCTGTTTAAGGGCAGCATCCTCGAGAGATGCCCGCACCAAACCTAGAATGGCATTAAGCTCATCGATATTTCCATTGGCCTCGATGCGAACATCATTCTTGTCAACTCGAACATTTCCCTTCAGGGAAGTCTGTCCTTTATCTCCTCGTTTTGTATATATCTTCATTTTAATTCGAAATTCTTAATTCATAATTTTGAATGTAGATCACCATCTATTTTTCCGATACCGGACTCTATATCATCAGTTTAAAAACTTACATCCTAATAAGGATTTTTCATAGGATATATCCTGCTGCTTCTCTCCCGCTTGTGGGGGAGAAATGCTGGATAATTTCATCCTTTCCGTGAAAGAATCACGAAAATGATAACGGGTGCTCCCATTATTGGTGTAACGGCATTGAGTGGAATTATTCCCCTATCGCCCGGCAAACAGCATAAGAGATTGCATATCAAGGCGACCAAGGCTCCACATATCAGCGTGCCAGGAAGTAATATCTGATGATTATCGGTTTTCAATATCAGGCGGGCGATGTGTGGAACCGCTAATCCGATGAAAGCAATCGGACCGCAAAAGGCTGTAACAATGGCTGTTAGCACACCCGTAACTATTAATAGCCAATTTCTAACTTGTCTTACATTAAAGCCTAAATTGGCCGCATAGAGTTCGCCTAGAAGTAAGGCATTCAGCGGTTTGATGAGCAGCAAACTGGCTAGTATTCCCACCAAAGTGATGCTCGCAAATACCGGCATATTGTTCATCGACACGCCTCCAAAATTGCCCATTCCCCAAACCATGTAGCTTTTCACTCCTTCCTCGGTGGCGAAGAAATTGAGCAGTGAGATGGCTGAATTGGCAATATAGCCGATCATCAAACCGATGATGAGCAGTATGATATTATTTTTTACAATATTCGAGAATCCAAAGATGATACCAGTAACGATCATTGCGCCGATAAAAGCCGCTAGAAGTATCGCCACAAAGCCTGTTGCGGTGAACATTCCTGCCGATACACTTCCGCCCATCGCCAGCATCACCAAGGCGACTCCCAATCCAGCTCCACTATTGATACCAAAGACATCTGGTCCTGCAAGCGGATTACTAAAGGCCGTTTGCAGCATCAGTCCACTCACTGCGAGTGCAGCCCCTGATAATAAGGCGGTTAGCGACTGAGGAAGGCGGGATTGCATAATGATGAATCGCCAGGATTCCTTCTCGCCTTCATCGCCTAGAATGATGGCGATAATGTCGCTTAGAGGGATATCAACGCTACCGATAACGAGGTTGAGAATAAAGAAGATGAGGAGAAGGAAAAGGCCGATTATACCCCAACAAGCCTCCCCGAAAAAGCCTTTCTCCCCGCTCTTCCCTTCAGGGAGAGGGCTGCTGGACGCAGTATTCTGTACCTCTATCCTATTTCTGTTGTTAGACATCATATATTTCATTCGTGAGCATTTTTCTTGACGATTGCCGTCTATTTTATATGCTTTTATATTTACTAATCTTTTCGTAATCAATTAGCATTTCTCCCCCGCTCGCGGGGGAGATCAAAGAGAGGGTATGCCACGAGCAAGGTTTATTTGCCGACTATTATTTGCTTTGGTTGCTTAGTCTTGTGGCATACCCTCTCTCTTATCTCCCCCACGAGTGGGGGAGAAGATTTGAAATAGCCGCAATTCCGAGACTATCCATTACCCTATCTTCTATTGTCAGACTATATATCATACAATAATCTAGTCGTTTTCAACTATAATATTCTCTACTAATATCGAGAGGTATTATCATCTAAAACATCCTCCAATTAGCCGTAGGGATAGTAAAGCCAATTGAGCTTAGTGGGGTATTCTCTGATAATATCTCAGCGCTCCCAAATTCAAGTCGGGATGCAGAATGATGATGTAATCTCTCAACACCCTTTCTGGATGGAAACTAGCCTCCTCATAATAAGTTGAAGTGGAAGTATTGCAACCATACACCTCGCCTGTCTTCCAGGCTTTCATCTCGCCATATCCCTGATAATCAGAATAGATCTCCTGAAGGGTGGCTGGATGAGAATCATATTTATAGGTCCATACATCAGCATTTCCTGCCTCGTCGAGTACCTTCTCGAAAGGATAGCTCAATGAACCTTGATCCTTGTTGGCTCCAAATACATACTTGCCACCAGCATCCTTAAAGAGGGTTCCTGCCACACTCTGTCCGCCAGGAACATACCACACGCCTCCCATTTTCATCTCTGTAATAAGAGAACGCTGAATCTTCGATTTTGTTGCCTCTTGCTTTAGAGCTTGATAGGTGCTGTCCACCTGCTCGAAAAGTCGATTGGCCTCGGTCTCCTTTCCATAAAGCATTCCATAGAATTTCATCCATTCTGCCCGTCCAAGAGCAGAAGTTTCCATATAGTCGGCAGCCTCGATGATAGGGATATCGATTTCCTCCAGCTTGCCATATCCGCCACTATTCTCGAAAGGCGAAACAAGTATAATACCTGGTTTACTGTCGATTATCTTCTCCACATCGGCATTCATACCATTGCCGCAATCAGCAATCTTGCCAACTTTCAACTGTTGTTGAATCCATGGAATATGGATGTATTTCGAATCGCATACACCTGAGATCTTCTCTTTGGCACCCAACTCCATCAAGAGGGCGGAATGAACGGTGGTAAAAACGATGCTTCGATCTACAGGCGTGCGAACCACACTCGATGCCTCCACCACCTGTGTTTTGCCTTTCGACTTCAGTTCTGCCGAAAGCTCATCGCCCTCACTGCCTTTCGGAACAAGATAATAGGTATGCAGTATCTTGCCTTCCTTCCATGGGTCGACCAAATCCACTTTGGTATAGCCATCCATCTTTACGATGGTGAGATGGCGGGCATACTTAAAAGCGACGGTATCCCCGTCTGCCTGTCCGTTGGATGTCTTAGACGAGGAGCAGGAGACGAGGATACAACTTATAAGAATAGTTAATGTAGAGATTAAATTCTTCATTGATTATCTTAATTCAACTCTTGTTGCCCTGGTATTGAAGAAAACAGTAGTAGGTCCAACTCCTGTAGTGATATAATTAATAGAGTCGCCCTTTGTTGTATATACTTTTCCATAGCCAGGAGCAGCGTAATCAGCATAACCATATTCGCCCATCTTGCGAGAGAGCACATAGATATAGTTGCGGATTGGATCTACCTTGATGGCACAAGGATCATCTACTTTTATCTTAGCGAATGGAGTGGAGGTAGCAGTGCTGATATCATAAACTGAATAGCTCTTTTCTGCAACTCCATAAGGAGCGTTGATGATATAGAATTTACCATCTACGAAGTCTGCCAATGTTGCAGGGATGGTAGATACTACTTTCTTTGCGCTAATCAACTTCAAGCCAGCGCCCTCCTGCTTTGACCAATCTGAAGTATAGTGACCCCAATCGAGAACATATACACTACCTGTTGGGGTAATGTCGATTTGCTGAGGATTCTCAATTCCCTCGATAGTTTCTGTTGTAACCTTGTTGTTAGCCAAATCGATGATTGAGATAGTTCCATTTCCCTTTCCATAATCGGAATTAGCTACATAGATATAGTCCATATATCCAGCAAGTCCCTCTGGATAAGAGCCTACCTGCCACTTATTTACCAATTTGAAATTAACGGTATCCACCTGTGCTACATATCCGCCATAAGTGGTAAAATAGATGCCCTCATGTCCGGCAATGATATGGCGAGGACTTGCTCCTTCCTTTGCACCAAGCAGGTCGGTAGTGCTGATGCGGGTGATGCTCTTCATGGTGCTTCTATCCAATACTTCGATAGAATTCTCCTTGTCGACAACTACATAGATCTTGTTGCCATAAACCATTCCGTCATTGGCTGTTAATCCCAAGCTGCGACCATTTACCTGACTGAATACGTTGTCTACTACCTGACCATTTGAATAATCATAATAGGTAAGACCTCCGTCTATTGCTTTGCTCTGATTACCAGTACATACCACCCAGGCACCATCTGTTACATAGGTATCCATCCAACCTCTGTTTTCTGTGTCCTCATTACAAGCAGTAAAGCTTAGTACAGCCATTGCCATACAAATTACCTTAAAAAAGTTCTTTCTCATTTTTACTTTTAGAATTTATAATTTATTGATATTTTCCAATTTCTCCGCGGCATCGGATAGTGAGCCACAATCTCATACTGAGTATTGAGCAGGTTCATCACATCGAGCCGCAGGGTTGCCTCCTGGCGATGCCATTTCAGCGTTTTCCAGGCGGTGGCGCTCAATTCCATATATCCATCCACTGAGGTGCCTGGATAATGGTTATTATTGGTCCATCTACTGCTCATTCCGGTGGAATGCAGCGAAAGATTTATCCATGGGTTTTCCCATCCCAACGCACAACTTCCCGTATGCAGAGGCTGATAGGCTATCTGATTGCCATAATACTCCGACTCCTTGTTGGTGCGGTTTTCCACCCGCTGATAACTCCAGTTGCCCGAGAGGGTGAACTGCTGCTTGTCATTCATCCGATAGTTGCCTTTCAGCGTGAGCTCGAGGCCTTTGCTTTCCACCTTGCCCACATTGATGTTGGTCCACACAAACATGTTGTAAGGCACCGCAACAATTTTGTCTTTCACCTTATTTATAAAGGCATCTGCCATAAAGGTGGTGGTGAGTCTTCCCCACTCCTTCATCCAGCTTGCACCCAAGTTCAGCTGATTGGTCAGCTCTGGGTTCAAATCCGTACTTCCATAGTGGTAGAAGTAGCTTTCATTGAAGGTTGGACTTCTGAAGATGTCTTTATACGACAATCGCAGATAGAGTTCCTCGTCTTCCAGCATTCTCCATGATGCCGATAATGAAGGTGTCAGCCTTCGCATATTCTTCGCACTCGCTCCTTCTTGCGCATCATTGAGATAGAGCGAATAGAGCAATCTTCCCAAAACCGTGAGCCGATTGTTGTGATATTTCGCAGTAGCCGATTGCAATATCGATTGACGATAAGGCCGGGTATCGGTCTCCAGACTGCTATTCAGATTATTATATGCATAGTCGGCCGAATAGTCGAGCGACCAATGTTCCGAAGGCATATAGAGCACACAGAGTGAACCATAATACTCTCGCTGCCAATAACTTGCATCTTTCACACCACCAGGATAGAGCGCATCCTTGTAGATAGAGGCAGCCCAGTTGAACTTTCCCGAGAGTTTCATCATCAGGTTGCCCTTGGCGTTCCAACTCTGCCAGTGAGTCTGGGCGAAGGCATTGCGATCTCGCAATGTCTCACCGCTCACCGAGGTGTAGTACCTCACTTGTCCAGGCAGTTGCCTGTCGTTATCATAGTAGTAGACTTTCGTCCACAATCGGTTGGTTTCATTCAGCTGCCAGTTCATATTGATTTCACCATGTCCCGAATTCATCCGGCTGTTGGTGCGTTGCTCCTTGGTTATAATGGTAACATTTTTCAATATGAATGGATAGTTGTTTTCGGCATAGGTATATTCGCCCGAGGCCGATAGCGTGAACCTATTATTCCATCGCTGTGTGTATTTGAGGAAAGGACTCACATAGCCGAAAGAGCCTGCCATAATCGAGGCATCGAGATGCGCTTTCCTATCTGCAGGCAGATTGCTCATGCTCTCGATCGAGAGTACAGCGGGCGTAGAAGCCTGTCTTGCCGAGATGAAGATGTCATCATTATCGCCCACCACAAGCGATAGCTTGTCAACATTATTCAGCGAATATCTCGATACATCAATCTCCCCACTCTGGCATTCACTCAGCAGCACCCCATCATAGGCCACACCCGTATGCTGAGCGCCAAATCCTCTCACCGAGATAGTCTTCATGCCACCTGCTCCGCCATAGTCGCGAAGCATCACGCCAGGCATACGATGCAAAGCATCAGCAATATCCGTAACACCCAGCCGACCAGCATCTTTCAGGTCGAGCAGATGCAGAGGAGCCGTCGACTTCACCTCCCTGCTGCAGTTTGCCTCCACCGTAACCTCATCGAGGTAATTCACCTTCGAGGTATCAACGATTTCCACAGCTTTGGCCATCGACATACCCGTCGATAACAACACAGCTACAAGAAAGGATCTTAGGTCCAAATCTGTCTTGAAATTTAAGTTATTCGTACTCCACAAGTATCGCCTTCCTCGAGGCCCACTTGAACTATCTCGCAATGGCAGGTCTTCTGACTCTGCGGCTTTCGATATGCGTCTTCCCGAAGAATGTCCAGTGACGTTTGCATATCAACAATGCCGCTCACAGCAGCGGGACTGTTCAGGATTTTCACCTGATTCCCTTTTTAATCTATGGTTTAAGAACCAATTGCGGTTGCAAAGGTAAGGCTATTTTCTCAAACAACCAAACTTTTGTCTTCTATTTTTATGTTATTCGCAGGAACGATTACTGATCGCCCTCGGCGAATGCAATTCCATTGCCTTCCATATCGCCCATCACGATATTTACCGTACCGGTATTCATTTCCTTGGAAAGCATCACCAGTCCAATCCATTCGGCATTCTTGTTTCTCACCTGGAAACTATAGTTGTCGTTATCGGTACCTGGTCGGCCGGAGAGATATTCCTCCTTGAACTTCTCCTTGAAATAATCGTAGAGCGATTCTGGATCAGGGGTGTAGATATACACTGCTACTCTTGAGACGGTACGGCTCTTTGGCGAATAGGATACGGTGATGTAGCAATCCTTGAAGCCTCTCCACCCCGAGTTTCTGCGCATATAATAGCAGTCGCCCTGGTCTTGTCGGGTTACATAGAAGCCCTTCTTCTCGAGCTTTTCCACGAAGTCGGCTGCCTTGCCCGTGATCTCGATCCCCTCGAAGGTCATGTGCTTAGGAATGTATTCCTTCTGGCGTTGCGCCATCACCAGGGTTGCCATCATCAGGAAGGCAATCACCGCCATATATCTCATTGCTTTTGCAAACATATCATTTACGTTTTTCATCATTAATTTATTCCTTTCTAAACGATTGCAAAGGTAATCATATTTCTCGACTTATCCTAATTTTTTAACAGGGATTTAACACTGACAGGGTTTCCTATAGACAAATAACAGAATCTTTCCTGTGCGAGAAAATGCTAAAAGCACTCTACTTTAGCCTGGATAATTATAGAGGCGAAGGAAGACTGCTCAAATTTGTTGCAATGCAGAAGCTCGATTACGGGCGTTCCAAAGTAACCTGAAATATAGTCCTAAGCCCGATAAGGTAGAGAGCTTTGAACTATTTACAGTTTTGAGCACACCTACATTATCGGGCTTTTGGTTACTTTCCTGTCGGCTTATGAGCACCCTACCGTTTAGCTCTTCTAAGTAGGCCATTTAGCATTCCTAAGCATGCTATTTAGCTCTCCTAAGTAGGCTATTTAGCTCTCCTAAGTGCTTCTTCTGAGCATTTTTATATTTTTGTAAAGTGTTTTGGGTCATTTATCCCTTTGTCCTCATGTCCTCATGTCCTTTGTCCTCGTTAAGCTTTTGAGATTTGTTGCAGATGGAGAAATAGGTTAAATTTTATATTTAACATATTTTTATATTATATATTATATATATTATATATATATAATATATAATATAAAGTTCCGAAGATAACAGATTGATGAAAAGTAAAAAGCTTAACGAGGACAAAGGACATGAGGACAATGAGGACAACAAATATAACACATTGGTTTACAACAATATACAACATCTTTTGCCATAAATTCCATGTCCTCATGTCCTCACGACTGTATTCTGTTGTCCTCTTGTCCTCATGTCCTTTGTCCTCGTTAAGCTTTTACATTTTATCAAAAAGATTCTTGATAATTTGGTAATCACTGCACCAAGAAACGCAAACATTTCAACATATTTGAAAAAGAAAGAAAAATATACTACCTAAAAGTCATTTCCACACAAAAAAATTAGGAAACCTCAAAAAAAATGAGTAACTTTGCTTTCACTATGAAGAAAATCATACTAGTCACAGGAGGACAGCGCTCCGGCAAAAGTCGACATGCCGAAGAACTAGCCTTAAAGCTCTCACCTACTCCCGTCTATCTGGCAACCGCTCACATCTGGGATGACGAATTCCGGGAACGGGTGGCGAAACATCAGGAACGGCGAGGCAGCAACTGGACCAACGTCGAAGAGGAAAAATTCCTTTCTAAACACAATGTCGAGGGCCGTGTGGTAGTAATCGACTGCATCACGCTCTGGGCAACCAACTTCTTCTTCGACAGCAACCGCAAGGAAGACGAACAACCTTCGGTAGAGGAGGCGCTAAAAGACCTCGAGCAGGAGTTCGACCGATTTACCCAACAGGAGGCCACCTTCATCTTTGTAACCAACGAAATTGGCAGCGGTGGGGTGAGCGAAAGCAAAGTGCAGCGACGATTCACCGACCTGCAGGGATGGTTCAACCAGTATGTAGCCAGCAAGGCGGATGAGGTGATTCTTATGGTATCGGGCATACCCGTACCTATAAAAAAATAAAAATACGGCCCAACAAATCGGAAAACATTTCGAAGATCGAATCGAAGTATCGAGTAAAAATGAGAATATTTAATATTGAAAAACCAAACGAGGATATTCGCAAGCCTCTACAGGACAAGATTGACAATCTGAACAAACCCAAGGGATCACTGGGGATGCTGGAGGAAATCGCCTTGAAAATCGGCATGATTCAGCAGACTCTAGAGCCATCACTCTCCCATCCTTGCCATCTACTACTGGGAGCCGACCATGGCATCGAGAAAGAAGGCGTTTCGGTATCGCCCCGCGAGATAACCTGGCAACAGATGATCAATTTCTCAAAAGGTGGCGGAGGCGTGAATATGTTCTGCCGACAGCATCATTTCGACCTCTCGATTGTGGATATGGGTGTCGATTATGATCTCTCAGCCTACCCTTCCATCCTCAACAACAAAGTGGCCTGGGGCACCCAAGATTTCCTCTACGGGCCAGCCATGAGCGAGGAGCAGATGAACGAATGTATTGAGAAAGGTGCCGCCCTCGTAGATAGCTGTAAGGCAAGAGGTTGCAACGTGATTTGCCTTGGCGAGATGGGCATCGGCAACACTTCCCCTTCCAGCATCTGGATGAGTCTCTTTGGAAATATCCCACTTGACGAATGTATTGGAGCCGGAGCTGGTCTCAACGATAAAGGTATCCAACACAAGAAAGAAGTGCTCGAAAAAGCCGTGAAAAACTATCAGAAATGGCTTTCAAACCTAGATGAGGCACAGAAAAAGAGAAACATAGTATATAAAGCAGCTAACAACGAAAAAGATTCTACACAGAACCAATATTCGCAGCAAATTATAATGTATTTCGGAGGTTTTGAGATGGTAGCTGCCATAGGCGCCATGCTACGGGCAGCCGAGCAGAAAATGGTAGTCCTCGTTGATGGCTTCATTATGACCGCCTGTATGCTTGCTGCCAGCCAGCTCTATCCTGAAGTGCTCAACTACGCCCTCTTCGGACATTGTGGCGACGAGCATGCCCACCGCAAGATGCTGGAACTAATGGATGCCAAGCCACTCCTCAACCTCGGACTCCGATTGGGCGAAGGAACAGGAGCCCTTTGTGCCTATCCTATCGTAGAGAGTGCAATCCACATGATAAACGAAATGAACAATTTTGACAATGCAAATATCACTAAATACTTCTAAGCCAAAATGGTATGACCGTCTTTGGGCGGCATTCATCTTCTTTACTCGCCTTCCGCTATGGCGCATCCATCAGCCACCTAAGGAAGCTTATACCTCTGTGGTGGAATTCTGGCCACTCGCTGGATGGCTCACCGGAGGAGTGATGGCAGGTACATTATGGATTGCGAATCGATGGTTTTCAATAGAGATAAGCATCATCTTCGCAATTATTGCCAGACTACTTCTCACCGGAGCGCTTCACGAAGACGGGCTTGCCGATTTTCTGGATGGTTTTGGAGCTGGAGGCGATCGAGAACGCATCCTCGGAATTATGAAAGACAGCCATATCGGCACCTATGGTGTGCTGGGGCTCATCTTCTATTATCTGATTTTTTACAACATATTGGTAAGAATCAGCAATGATCTCTACATGATGATGTTCTTTATGGTAGCCGCCGACAGCTATTCCAAAATGCTGGCAGGACAGATTGTGCAATTTCTGCCTTATGCCCGAAACGAGGAAACCGCTAAAAGTGGCGTTGTCTATCGAAAATTCAGCACCCCATCCGCCATCTTCTACTTTCTGCAAGGCATTCTGCCAATGCTCGGAATTCTCTACCTCAATAATTTCTTCGGTTGGCACACAATCATCTTCGGTCCTTGCTTCACCCTATTCTTCCTCTATTATCTGATGGCACACAAAATAGGTGGCTATACGGGTGACTGCTGTGGAGCTCTCTTCCTGCTTTGTGAACTAACCTGTTATGTAATGGCAATCGTATGAGAATAATCATTGTAAGACACACAAAAGTGGGTGTACCAAAGGGTACCTGCTATGGCTGGAGCGACGTTCCTGTAGCCGATAGTTTCGAAGAAGAGGCAGCATCCACCCTTCAGCATCTCAACGCCCTAAAAGAGCAATATTGCATCAGGAAATTCGATGCTGTGCTCACTTCTCCCCTCACGAGAGCCCGCAAACTGGCCGCTTTTTGCGGATATGCCGATGCCCCAAGTGACGATCGGCTGAAGGAATACAATATGGGCGACTGGGAAATGCAGAGTTATGACGAATTATGGAAAAATGATGCTTATTTTAAAGAATGGCTCGACCACTACGATACCCTCACCACCCCAAACGGTGAAACCTTTAAGGATTTTTTTCTGAGGGTAACCAGCGTTTTCAAAGAGTTGAAAGCAAAGGAAAGTCAACTATCGACAACTAAGGAAAGCGCCAATGCCCTCATCTTCGCGCACGGAGGTGTTTGCATCTGCGGAGGACTTATGGCGGGCAAATTTGACATAAAGAATACCTACAAAGAAGAAAACATGACAAATTACGGAGGCATACAAGTTATTGAAATATAGAGAATTACGAACTTAATGCTAAAAAATCCACGAAATTTCCACTAAAATGTTTGGTAATTAGCCAAAAAATTGTAAATTTGTCAGCGCAACACAATAAGTGAAAAACAATATCTAATAACCAATAATAATCTAAGAAGTTATGGCAAATCCCGTAAAAAAAGTTTTGTCAGGCGATTTCAACAAACGTAAGGCGTTGATGTTCTTCATCACCGCCTTGTTAACGGTCATTGTATGGAATCTGCCTATCAGCTGCTTTGGCATCGATGGACTAACCATTGTGCAGCAGCGTGTCATCGCCATTTTCGTAATGGCAGTTCTCCTTTGGCTGACCGAAGCCATTCCGGCCTGGGCCACCTCAGTAACCATCATCTTCGTCTTGCTCTTCTGTGTGAGTAACTCGGCGTTTAACTTCCTGAAAGAAAATGGTGACGAAGCAGTTAAACTGCTTGACCATCAAGGTGTAATGGCATGTTTTGCCGACCCTACCATCATTCTCTTCCTGGGTGGATTCATTCTCGCCATTGCTGCTACTAAGTCGGGTCTTGATGTTTTGATGGCCAAAACGCTTATCAAGCCATTCGGCCATAAGTCTGAGAATGTATTGTTAGGTTTCATCCTCATCACAGGTATCTTCTCAATGTTCATTTCCAACACCGCTACAGCTGCAATGATGCTTACCTTTCTTGCTCCTGTATTCAAGGCTTTACCAGCTGATGGAAAGGGCCGTGTAGCATTGACCATGGCTATTCCTATTGGTGCCAACCTCGGTGGTATGGGTACTCCTATTGGTACTCCTCCTAATGCTTTCGCTTACAAAACTCTAAATGAACTTGGCATGGGTATAGAGTTTGGTCAGTGGATGATGATCATGACTCCTATGGTAATTATCATGCTTATCGTAGCATGGTTTATCGTGAAGAAATTCTTCCCATTCTCTGAAGATCAGAAGGAGATCGACCTAAAGATAGAGGGCGATATCGAGTGGAACTGGCGTACCTGGGTAGTAGCAATTACCTTTGGTATTACCATTCTTCTCTGGGTACGTGGTAAGGCATGGTTTGATATCGATGCCAATACAGTAGCCATGCTCCCTATCGCTGTATTTGCCTTCACAGGTGTTATCACAAGCGAGGATTTGAAGGATATCGACTGGGGTGTTATCTGGATGGTAGCCGGTGGTTTCGCACTTGGTTTGGCTATGAATGGTACAGGTTTGGCCGAAGCTGCGGTGAAGTCTATTCCATTCGGCAATTTCAACCCAATAGTCATCCTCGTCATGAGCGGTTTGATCTGCTTCGCATTGAGTAACTTTATTTCAAATACCGCTACAGCCGCATTGCTTATCCCAATCCTTACTGTAGTAAGTCAGGGTATGGGCGACGCTCTTGCTCCAATCGGAGGTGTTGCTACCGTTATCATTGGTATTGCTGTAGCAGCTAGTACAGCTATGTGCTTGCCAATCTCTACCCCACCAAATGCGATTGCCTACTCTACTGGTCTCATCGAGCAGAAGGATATGGCCAAGGCTGGTCTTACCGTAGGTCTCTTCAGTCTGGTATTCGGATATGTAGTACTCATCGCATTCTGCAAGATGGGAATTCTCTAATAAGCTCGATATTTTCTAGATTGGAAATTATAAAAAAAGGAGTTGGATTTTTCCAGCTCCTTTTTATTTATTATTTAATAACCCTATCTTAAATAATTTTTTAAGACACTTCTCCCCCACTTGTGGGGGAGATTGAGAGAGGGTATGCCACAAGAGTAAGCAGAAAAGACTAATTATAGTTTACAGATAAAACTTGCTCGTGGTATACCCTCTCTTTGATCTCCCCCGCGAGCGGGGGAGAAATGCAGGAAAGGTTGTAATTTTTCACTACTGAAATATTGAGCTGCTAAATCCATGCAAAGGCTGTAATTTTCGCTGCAAAAATATTGAGCTGCTAAATCCTTGCAAAGACTGCTATTTCTCGCTGCTGAAATATTGAGCTACTAAATCCTTGCAAAGGCTGTAATTTTTCGCTGCAAAAATATTGA